>NZ_DATBNB010000540.1 GCF_036554565.1 Longimicrobium sp.
GTACGGCGGCAACACGGTGTGGCCCAACCGCCTGCGCTGCGTAAGCTGCCGCGCCAGCGACCCGGGAGACATCTACGGCAACGGCGACGGGCAGTTCGACGTAAAGGACAGCACCGGCGCCAAGTTCTACACGCGCTTCTACCACGGCCGCTGGATGCGAGGCTGACGGTCGAGCGATGACACGAAGGAGCCCCGCCGGATGCCGTCCGGCGGGGCTCTTTTCGTCATCCGACGCTCACGCCGCGCGCGGATACGCCCGGGCGTGGGTGACCTCGATGGCGATGCGCGTGCCGGGCTCGATGCCTTCCAGCAGGCTGCTGCGCCGGGGAAACTGCGCGAACACCGGCCCGGCGCCGTGGATCTGGGCCTCCACCTTCACGCGATCCCCCAGCGGCAGCACGCGGCGCACGGTGGCCGGGCCGTCGTGCGCCGCCCAGAACTTCAGGTCGTACGCGCGGATGACCAGGCGCACGCCGCGGCCGGCCGGCGGGTGGTGCAGGGGCACGCGCAGCTCGCCGACGTGCGCGTGGTCCTGGTGCATCAGCCCATCCAGCACGTTCACCTCGCCCACGAAGCGCGCGACGAACTCCGTGGCGGGCGAATCCAGGATCTCCGCCGGAGTGCCTGCCTGCTCCAGGCGCCCCTGGTTGATCACCAGCACGCGGTCCGCCAGCGCGAACGCCTCCTGCTGGTCGTGGGTGACGAAGAGCGAGGTGACGTGCACCTCGTCGTGCAGGGCGCGCAGCCACTGGCGCAGCTCCTCGCGCACCTTGGCGTCGATGGCGGCAAAGGGCTCGTCCAGCAGCAGCAGGCGCGGGCGCGGCGCCAGCGCGCGGGCCAGGGCCACGCGCTGCCGCTGCCCGCCGGAAAGCTCGCTCGGGCGCCGTCCCCCCAGCCCCGCCAAGCCCATCAGCCGCAGCAGCTCCTCCACGCGCGCCTGCCGCTCGGCCGGGGCTACGCCGGCCACCTCCAGCCCAAAGCCGATGTTCTGCGCCACCGTCATGTGGCGGAACAGGGCGTAGTGCTGAAAGACGAAGCCCACGCGCCGGGCCCGGGCGTGAAGGTGATCCACCGCCTCGCCGTCCAGGCTCACCGTTCCCGCGTCGGCCTCTTCCAGCCCGGCGATGATGCGCAGCAGCGTGCTCTTTCCGCCACCGGACGGCCCCAGCAGCGCAACCAGCTCGCCGGGGTTCACGTCGAAGCTCACGTCGTCCACGGCGGTGAATCCCGTGAAGTGCTTCGTAAGGTTTCGTACCTGGATGCTCATACGTGCTCCTGACGGGTCTTGAGCCGGCGGAGCAGCAGCAGCAGCCCCAGGCTGAGCAGCGCCAGGAGAAGCGCCATCCCGAACCCGCCCGCGGGATTGCGCTCCTCCAGTGCGGCATAGATGAAGGTGGTGGCCGTCTGCGTGCGGCCGCTGATGGCGCCGCCCACCACGACGGCGGCGCCGAACTCGCCCAGCGCGCGGGCGCCGGTGAGCGTCAATCCCAACCGCGCCGCATGCGACACGTTGGGAAGCGTCACCCGGCGGAACGTCTGCCAGGGTGAGGCGCCCAGCGTCGCCGCCACCTCTTCCTCGGCCGTCCCCAGCTCGTCCAGCACGTACGCCACCTCGCGCAGCGTGTACGGCAGCGTGACGAACAGCGTCACCAGCAGGATGCCGGGAAAGGCGAACGCCACCTGGAATCCCATGACGTCGATGGCCGGGTGAAGCCATCCACCCCGCCCGAAGACGAGGAGAAAGGCCAGCCCGACCATCACGGGCGATACGGCGAGGGGCAGATCCACCAGCAGGTCCAGCACGCGCCGCCCCACGAAGCGGTGGCGCACCAGGACGATGGCGCCGGCGATCCCCAGCGTGCCGTTCACCACCAGGGTGACCACGACGATGATCAGCGAGTGCCAGAGCCCGGAAAGCGCCTCCGGCGAGGTGACGGCGCGCAGCACGGGGCCGGGCCCCGTCTCCAGCGCCCGCACCGCCAGCGCGGCCAGCGGTCCTACCAGCACCAGCGCCAGGTAGCCGATCACCGCGGCGAACAGGAGCACCGTGCCCAGCGGAACGCGTCCCCCGCGCCGCCGGGCCGGGGGCGGCGCCAGGATCGGTTCGTCGTCGGCGGGCGGCAGCCAGGGAGCCCGGGGTTCGATCACGGTCGCCTCAGGCACCGGTGCCTCCCGCGCGCCGGCGGAGCCCGTGCGCCACGACGGCCAGGGCCAGCGCCAGCACCAGCAGCACGAGCGAGATGGCGGACGCTTCGGCCGTGCGCCCCGCCTCTACCTCGCCGAACACCAGCACCGGCGCGGTGAGCGAGCGGAAGGGGATGTTGCCCGACACCACGATGATGGAGCCGAATTCCGCCAGCCCGCGGGCGAACGACTGCACCGTTCCGTACGCGATGGCGGGAACCAGCGCGGGAAGGGTCACGCGCCGGAACACGGTCCACCGCCCCGCGCCCAGCGTTTCCGCGGCCTCTTCCTCCGCCGGGTCCAGCTCGCGCAGCACGGGTTCCACGGCACGGACGACGAACGGCAGGGTGACGAAGGCCAGCGCCAGCACGATCCCCGGGCTGGCGTAGGCGATGGGGATTCCCCACCCCGCCAGCGCCGCGCCCGCCGGCTCCTGCGGGCCGAAGAGGATCACCAGCATCAGCCCCGCCACCAACGTGGGGACGGCGAAGGGCAGGTCGACGATGGCGTCCAGCGTTTCGCGCCCCGGAAAGCGGTGGCGCACCAGCAGCCACGCCGTCGCCGTTCCCATCACGGCGTTCAGCGCCGCGACGAGTGCGGCGGTCCACAGGGTCCGCAGCACCGCGTCGGCGGCGGCGGGGGCGCTGATCGCCTCCCACACGCCGCCGAACCCGGCCGTGGCCCCACGCGCCACCACGGCCGCCAGCGGCACCGCCACCAGCAGCCCGACGGCGAAGATGAACATCGACCGTACCGCGACCCCGCCGCGCCCGGGCCGCAGCACGGGCGAGCCGGCACTCACTGCGCGGACCTCACGTCGGCCGAGGCGCGGTCGAACAGGGCACCCTTGTCGAAGATGCTCCTGGTCACCGCCGGCCAGCCGCCCAGGTCGGCGATGGTGAACAGGTCCGGAATGGCCGGATACTGCGCCGCCGTCTCGCGCGCCACGTTCTGGTCGATGGCGCGAAGGCCGTAGCGGGCGTACATCCGCTGCACTTCCGGCGTCTGCAGGAACGCCACGAACGCCTCGGCTACGTCGCGGGTGCCGTGCTTCTCCACGTACTCGTCGACGATCGCCACGGGGTTCTCGATGAGGATGGTGGAGCTGGGGATCACGTAGTCCATCGCCTTCCCGGCCTGACGCGCCACCAGCACCTCGTTCTCGTAGGTGATGGCCACGTCGCCCACGCCGCCCTCGAAGGTGAGCATGGACTCGCGCGCGCCCTTGTCCATGATGGACACGTGGCCCAGCACGTCGCGCAGCACCGCCTCGGGCTGCGCGCCGCCGCCGGCCTTGCCGCGCGACACGGCGCCGTACAGCGCGGCGATGTTCCACATGGCGCCACCGCTGGTGCGCGGGCTGGGCGTGAGCACCTGCACGCCTGCGCGACGGAGGTCGTCCCAGTCGCGGATCGCCTTGGGATTGCCGGGGCGCACGCCCAGGACGACGACGGAGCGCGACACCATTCCGCCCGCGGGCCCGGCCTTCCAGTCGTGGGTGATGAGCCCCGCGTCGGCGATCTTCTGGACGTCGGGCTCCAGCGAAAGGGCCACCACGTCGGCCTCGAAGCCGCCGATGACGGCGCGCGACTGGGCGCCGCTCCCCAGGTAGCTTTCCTGGAACTTCACCTCCTGCCCCGTCCTGGCCTTCCAGTGCCGCTGGAAGGCGGGGATGATCTCGCGCCCGTACACCTCGCGCGGGGTGGTGTAGGCGCCCAGCACCAGGGTGCGCACCGCCGGGGCCTTGGCGGCGCCCTCGGTGCTGCTGCCGCCGTCGCCGCAGGCAGCCGCCAGCAGGAGCGCGGCGGCGGTCAGAACTCGCTTCATGGGATTCGTGGATGTGATGAGTTTCATGGTCAGAACGCCACCTGCATGCGCCCGATGACGGCGTTCTCGGCCGGGCGCGCGGTCGCGGTGCCGAAGGGGTCGAAGGTGGTGTGCTCGTACGAGAGCAGCACGCGCACGGCGCGGTTCAGGTACCAGTTCACGCCGGCGCCGTAGGAGGTCGCCGAGCGCATGGAGCGCGCGGGATCGGCCAGCAGGGGGAAGGCGTCGTCGTCCACCGTCAGCTGATGCGCGCGGGCCACCAGCTCCACGGCG
>NZ_DATBNB010000541.1 GCF_036554565.1 Longimicrobium sp.
AGGGGGCGCAGCTCGCGGGTGGCGGCGCCGCCCACCCCCGAGGCGTTCATCGCGGCGCTCAGGTCGCCCGTCACCAGGGCGTCGCGCACCGCCTCGCACGCTTCTACGGCCACGTTGCGCTGCGCGTCGCGGGTGGACGCGCCGAGGTGGGGGGTCAGCAGCAGGTTGGGAGCGCTGCGCAGGGGATGGTCGGCGGGGAGCGGCTCCACGTCGAAGGCATCCACCGCCGCCCCGGCCAGGCGCCCCGCGTGCAGCGCCTCGGCCAGCGCGTCCTCGGCGACGATGCCGCCGCGCGCCAGGTTCAGCACGTAGGCGTCGCGCCCCAGCCGGGCCAGCTCCGGCGCGCCGATCATCCCCGTCGTTTCGCCGGTCAGCGGCACGTGCAGCGTCACCACGTCGGCCCGCTCCAGCGCGTCGTTCAGCCGCTCCACCCGCTCCACGTCCAGCTCGTCGAAGCGGCTCTGGCCCACGTACGGGTCGTAGCCGATCACCGTCATGCCGAACGCCCGCGCGCGGCGCGCCACCTCGCTCCCGATGCGGCCGAGGCCGACGATGGCCATCGTCTTTCCGCGCAGCTCCACGCCGCCCAGCTTGGAGCGGTCCCAGCGGCCCTGGCGCATGGATTCCGCCGCCTGCGGGATGTTGCGCGCCAGGCCGATCAGCACGCCGAACGCGAGCTCGGCCACGGACACGGTGTTGCCGCCCGGTGCGTTGATGACGGCCACGCCCAGCTCCGTGGCCGTGCGGAGGTCCACGTTGTCCACCCCCACGCCGGCGCGGCCGATCACCCGCAGGCGATCGCCGGCCTGCAGCAGCTCGCGGGTGACGCGGGTGGCGCTGCGGCCCACGAACGCATCGTACTCGCCGATTTCCGCCAGCACCTCGGCGGCGGGGCGGGTGGGCTTTTCCACCACCTCGATGTCCGGGTGCGCGCGCAGGAGGGCGACGCCCTCGGGATCGATCTCGTCCGTCACCAGGACGCGAAAACGCCGGTCCGTCATCCCAGCACCTCCTCCAGCACCGCCAGCAGCGCGTCGAGCTCGTCCATCGTGTGGTCCCCCATGTGGCCGATCCGGAACGTCAGGTCCTTCAGCTTGCCGTACCCCGTGCCCAGCGTCCATCCACGCGCCGTCATCTCCGTGCAGATGCGCGATGCGGGCATCCCGTCGTCCACGCGGATGGTGGTGACGGTGGGGGAGCGCTGCCCCTCCGCGGCGAAGAGCGAGAGGCCGGGGCGGCCTTGGGCCCACTCCCACGTGCGTTCGGCCATCTGCCAGTGCCGGAGCGCGCGCGCCTCCACGCCCTCGGCGCCGATGCGGCGGCACTGCTCGGAGAGCGCGTACAGCAGCGAGACGGCGGGCGTGTTGGGCGTCTGGTGCTTGCGCCAGTAGGCGTCGTACTCCAGCAGGTCGAAGTACTGGCCGCGCCCGGGAATCGTCGCCGCGCGTGCCATCATCCGCTCCGACGCCGTGCCGAACGCAAGCCCGGGCGGCAGCGCCATCGCCTTCTGCGAGCCGGTGAGCAAAAAGTCCAGCCCCCACGCCTCCGCCTCCACCAGCATTCCGCCCACGGTGGTGACGCCGTCGACGAGCAGCAGGATCTCCTCGCCCGTTTCCGCCTCTGCCCGGCGCACGGCCTCGGCGATCTCGGGCAGCGGGTTCAGGACGCCCGTGGACGTTTCCGAGTGGACCACGGTGACCGCGTCGAAGCCGCCCGCGCGCAGGCGCTGGTAGACCTCGTCCGGCTGGTTCGCCTCGCCCAGCGGCACCTCGTACCGCTCGCCCTCGCGGCCGCAGTCCGTCACCAGCGCGGCGAACCGCTCGCTGAACGCGCCGTTGACGAGCGACAGGGCACGCCGGCGCACGCCGTTCCGAACGGCGCCCTCCATCAGCCCGGTCGCGGACGAGCTGGCCACGTAGACGGGGCGGCGGGTGCGGAAGAGGGAGCGCAGGACGGGGTCGCACGCCTCCAGCAGCGACGACATCTCGGCGCCGCGATGGCCGATCAACGGCCGCGTCATGGCCGCGAGCACGTCGGGGTGCACCTCGGTGGGACCCGGAAGGAAGAACCGGCCGAACCCGCTGTGGGCGGGGGACTGCGCTGTATCGGTCACTTCGGCGATCGAGTCGTAGATGAGGTCGATTGCGGGTTTGGGGGCGTTTCGCGGACGGCCGTGCAGTCCCCCGCTGCCCTCTCCCCCGGCCCGCCCCCCGGCCCCCTCTCCCGCAAGCGGGAGAGGCGGAGAATTCGTTTGCGCTTCGGCTGGGTTTGGCGCATGTCCCCGGGGCCCCCCATCCCCAGCCCTTCCCCCGCAAACTGCGCG
>NZ_DATBNB010000542.1 GCF_036554565.1 Longimicrobium sp.
GCCTTGGCGGTGGCCTTGTCGGCCGCGAACTCGAACGTGAAGTACTTCGCGGTCGGGGCGGTGTAGCCGACCTTCTCCAGGTGCGCGATCGTGGAGGCGTCGGTGCCCTCCTGGTCCTTGTAGGTCAGGGCCAGCGTGCACATCTGCTTCAGGACCGGCGCGGCCTCGGCCTGCTTGGCGTTCTTGGAGACGGCGTTGAACTTCGGGATGGCGATGGCGGCCAGGATGCCGATGATGACCACGACGATCATCAGTTCGATCAGGGTGAAGCCCTTGTTGTTGCGAAGGTTGCGCATGAGGTGCTCCTACTGGGGTTGGTTGGGTGCTTCAGCACTGTCGCCGTGCTGCTGGCCTGGAGTAAGGCAACGGGCATACCACCCGGTCGGCATTTTGCAAGTCGTTGCGAGAGGTGTGTTTACGTCACCGTCGTCCGCGGCTGGCCCCGGTTGGGGTTCGGCAAAGTGCTGGGTTTCGTGCAGAATGCTTGCGGGGTGCCCGCGCGGTCCCGCCCGTCGGCCCGGACCGCCCCCGCCCCTGGATCACCGCCATCGCGCCGGCGCTACCCGGAGTGTCCTCAAAAACGCGTCGCACTCGTGGCGGGTGGCGGTTAGGATTTCCGGCCCTCCCCTCCCTACATTCTGGACAGCGTTGGACGTGATGGTGGCCGGACGGGGGAGGGAGGCGGCGCGTGGAGATACGGCGAGGTGGGTACACGCTGGTGGAGCTGCTGGTGGTCCTCTGCATCGTGGGCCTGACGTGCGCCCTGGGGGTGCCGAGGCTGGACGGGATGCTGGCGCGGATGAGGGTGCGGAGCGCCGCGAACCTCGTGGCGGGCGACCTGGCCCTGGTGCGGATGCTGGCCGTGCGCGAGGGGCACACCGCCGTGCTGGTGCTGGAGCCTTCCGGCGACTGCCAGGTGCGCTTCCGGGGCCGGCGGGCCGGGTTCCGCTACCGGATACACGGCCAGCCGCGGCCAGCCGCGCCCTCGCGCACCGTCGACCTTCGCCTCGCGGGGGGGCGCGTGTGCATGGAGATGAACGGCCTCGACTCGCTGGCGGTGAACTCGCGCGGACTGCCGCGCGGCTTCAACAACCGCACCGTGTGGGTGCACGAGCGCACGTACGCCGACAGCCTCTTCCTTTCCGTCGCGGGGCGGGTGCGGCGGATGCGGTAACTGCCGCGCGGGCCGGAAAAGATTTCCGGGCACCGCAAGTTCTTTGGGCGGCGCCGGGGGGGAGCGGGCGTAAAACGGCGCCGTTTCAGGCCTTCGGGCCGGGCACGGATGTTACGTGGAGTGCCTGCATGATTTGCGCACACCACATCCGCCGCGGCCGCCGCGCGGGCTTCACGCTCATCGAGCTCCTGGTGGTCCTGCTCCTGATGGGGCTGGTCCTGGCCATGGTCGGCCCCAAGTTCACCGCGAGCATCCGGTACTTCACGGCCCGGAGCGCCACCTCGCAGGTGGTCGCCGACCTGGCGCTGGCCCGCACGCAGGCCGTGCGCGAAGGCAACACCGCCTCGTTCCGCCTGGTGAGCCCGTCGAAGTACGAGGTCACGGTCGATGCGCCCAACGGGACCGTGGCGCGGGTGGTCAAGCGCGTCACGCTCGAGGGCACCGCCCGGGGCGTGGCCGTCACCGCCCCGGCCGGAGCACGCATCGCCTTCGACTCGCGCGGCATGCGCCGCACGGGCGCCGGCCTGGGAGACAATCTCGTCATCACCCGCCAGGGCGGGCTGACGGACGTCGTAACCGTTACCATCGTGGGAAGAGTGATCCGTGACAAGTGATCCGGCAGCCACCCGGCCGCGCGCCGACGCGGGGTTCAGCCTCGTAGAGGTCCTGGTGGCCATGGTCATCCTGGCGGTCGGCCTGCTGGGCGTCGAGGCCATGGCCATTGGCGCCAGCCGCCAGATCGGCATGGCCAACCGCACCACCCAGTACACCCTGATCGCCACGCAGGAGCTGGAAACCGAGCTCAAGACGGTCCGCGCGGGAGGGCAGCCCCAGTCCAGGCGCTACCCCCTGGAGGGGGGCGGCACCGTGGACGTGGCCGCCAACTCCCAGGTGCTGCCCGACGCCGGCACGATGTGGCAGATCACCGCCACCGTCACCCCCCCGTCCGGGGACCACCTTCGCCTGCAACCCATCACCGTCCGTGGCCGTGCGCTCACTCCCCGCAACTGACCGGGCCCGTGCCCGCGGCGGCTTTACGCTGGCCGAGCTGATGATCTCGCTGGTCATCGGCGGCATCCTGGTAGCCGTCGTGCTCCAGTTCGTGAGCGGCCAGACCCGTACCGCCGCCGCGCAGAGCGCGCGCGAGCAGGTGCAGCAGAACGCGCGCGGGGCCCTGGAAATCGTGGGCAGCGACCTTCGCGGCGCCATCGCGGGGGGGCTGCTCCGGGCAGACGCGCAGCGGCTGGACTTCATGCTCCCGCGCAGGTGGGGCGTGGTCTGCAACACCGCCGGCGGCAACACCACCACCGCGCTCTTCCCGGTCATCCCCGGCGACCCCATCCCCACCGGGGCGGGCGCCGGCCTGATCGTTTTCCGAGACAACGCCTGGCTCCCCACGGTGCCCGCGCTCGCCACCGTCACCGGCACCGCACCGGCCCCCCTCGCGGCCTGCCGCGGCGCGGCCGGCAACGTCCAGGCGGTCACGCTGACGGGCACGGGACATCCGCTGCTCGCGCTCGCGGGCGACCGGATCGCCGTGTACCAGCTGGTCCGCTACGACGTGGGGGTTTCGCAGGGGGAGCGGTGGATCCGGCGCAGCGACGGCGCGGGGATCGCGAACGGCAACATGCAGCCGCTGGCCGGCCCGGTCGACGACCAGTTCGTGGGGTTCGAGTACCTCCGCGGCAATCCCCCCGTTTCGATCGGTGCTGCCCCCGGCCTGGCCGCCGCGGCCAGCGGCATCGAGATGATCCGCTTCCGCGTGCGCACCGTCAGCGCTCCCAGGGCCGACGGAAGCCACCAGGTGGAACAAGACTCCGTCACCGTCCAGATCCGCAACTAGAGGCCATGCCGATGATGCTCCCGAACCTGGCACCCGCACGCAATCGCCGCGGCGCCGCACTGCCGGTGGCGCTGATGGGGCTGGTGGCGGTGTCGCTGCTGGTCACCGCCGCCCTCTTCACCTCGTCCACCGAGTTCGCCATCAGCGCGGCCCACCGCACCGGGGCCACGTCGCTCTTCGACGCCGACGCGGCGCTGGAGCAGTACGTGGCCGACCGGCTGGGCGCGGGGCTGGGGATGGCGCCCACCGCGGCCGGCGGCGTCCAGGGGCCGGGCGGGGCGGCGTACACGGTGCAGGTAGACCGGATGTCGGACTCCACGGACAGGAGTGGCGACCCCATGACGCGCACCGAGATCTTTTCGCTGCTGGTTCAGCCGGCGAACGGGCGCGGCCGGGGGGTGGGGGCCTTCATCGCCGCGAAGCGCTCGGTCAAGCCGCTGCGCACCAACATCAACTCGGGGGCAACCTCGGGCGGCGCCATCAACATCAGCGGCAGCTCCGTCATCAGCAACGGCAGCGACCAGAGCAACTACTGCGGCGCCGCCGACAACGAGGCCGACTTCGCGGTGCAGGTTACCTCCGACGCCTGCGCGGACGGAACCGCGAGCTGCATCGACGCGGGCGAGAAGAACCTCGACGGGGCGAAAGGAGTCACCGGCTTTACGAAGGCCCAGCTCGCCGAGCGCCTGCTCGGCCCCGGGGTCACCCTGCGCTCCCTGGCCGAGAATGCCGGCATCAAGTTCGGCGCAATGTGGGACTCGGCGAACTATTCCCACAACACGCGCGCGAACTCCAGCAGCTCCACCCCGCGCAAGTACAACTGGGGATGCCCGCTTACGCTGGGCGTCGCGTGCCCCAGCACGGCCGCCGCGGATCTCCACACGGTGGTGGCCATCGACGCCAGCGGCCTGCTCGACCGGACGGTGGTGATCAACGGCGACTACGGCCAGGGAATCATCATCATCCTGAACGGCAATCTCAGGATCCAGGGCAACTTCGTGTTCAAGGGGATCCTGCTGGTGGAAGGCGACATGGACATCAAGGGCGGATCGGGTGGCGAGGACGCCAAGATCGAGGGATCGGTCGTGGCGTTCGGGGCCAACAGCGCCGTCGCCGACAACGTCAGCGGCAACGCCACCATCCGCTACAACACCTGCGGGATCAAGGATGCCGAGAAGGCGATGAACGACGCCGCGCTCAACAACGCGCCGCAGGCTCGGTCCGGCGGAACATTCTCCTGGTACGAACTGATACGGTAAACGCCGCAGTGCCACGGGGTAGCGCGGGCATGTGCCGTTTGTCTTGACGGCGGCGCATGCCCGCACTAACGTATGCACGGCCTTCCTTGACCACATTCCACCAGCCTCACTGAGCCGCGGCATCTCGCGGCGCCGGTGTTCCCGCACGAAAGACACGGGTACATGGTTTCGTTCCTGCGCCGCAACAAGAGCACGGTCGGGCTCGACATCGGCAGCGGCTTCATCAAGGTGGCCGTGGTCGACCATTCCGGCGCCGAGCCCGAGCTCACCCACGTGTCGCACACCCCCCTGATCGCCGACGCGATCGTGGAGGGCGAGGTCATGGACCCGCAGATCGTGGTGGAAACGGTGCGGTCGCTCATGGAGTCGGCGGCGGTGAAGCCCCGGCGCCTGGTATCGTCGGTGGGCGGGCGCGACGTGATGGTCAAGAAGATCCAGATGGACCGGATGAAGGAAACCGACGCGCGCGAGGTGATCCGCTGGGAGGCCGAGCAGTACGTGCCCTTCGACATGGCGAACGTGCAGCTGGACTTTCAGATCCTGGACCCGCTCGACGACGGCCTGCAGATGAGCGTGCTGCTGGTGGCCGCCAAGCGCGAGGTGGTGGACCAGCGGGTGGGGCTGCTTCGCGACGCGGGGCTGCTCCCCCAGGTGGTGGACGTGGACTCGTTCGCCCTTCACAACGCCTTCGAGTACAACTACCCCGAGGCCATGGAGGGGGTGGCGGCGCTGGTGAACGTGGGCCACGAGATCGCCACCGTGAACGTGCTGCAGGAGGGCGCCCTGGTGCTCACCCGCGACGTGCCTTTCGGCTCGCGGCGGCTGCGCGAAGACATGCGCCGCATGCACGGCCTGACGGTGGACGAGGCCGACGCGGTGCTGCAGGGCCGCTCGCCCCGCGCCGGCGAGTTCCAGGACCTGCTGAAGCAGGGCGCCGAAGACCTGGCCGTGGGGGTGGAGCGCGCGCTGGCCTTTTTGGGCGGCGAGGCGGCCGGCCCCGGGCGCGTGTACGTGTGCGGCGGCGGCGCCCGCATCCCGGGGCTGGTCGACGTCCTGGCCTCGCGGCTGCGCGCCCGCACCGAGGTGGCCACGCCGCTGCAGCGCCTGAAGGTGCGCCCGGGGGTCACCTCGTTCTTCCCGGTCGACGAGCTTGCGCCCATGCTGATGCTGTCCGTGGGGCTCGCCCTGCGCGCGGCCGCCTGAGGCCCGCGCCCATGACGGCCCCTTTGCCCGAGACGCGCACGTGATCGAGATCAACCTTCTCCCCGGCGGGGCGCAGAAGCGCCCGGCGGCCGCCCGCCGCCCCGGGGCCGGCGTGGCGCTGCCCAGGCTGGGGGGCGACCCGCGGATCGCGGGACTGGGCGGCGCGGCCGTCCTGCTGCTGGCCCTTTCCACCTTCTGGTTCTGGACCTCGGGGCAGAAGATCGCTTCGCTGGAAGCGCAGGTGACCCGCGAGGTGCAGGACTCGGTGCGGCTGGAGCGCTCGATCGCCCTGATGAAGACGCTCGACACGCGCAAGGACACCATCGACCAGAAGATCGAGGTGATCCGCGAAGTCGACGTGCGCCGCTACGTGTGGCCGCACCTGATGGACGAGGTGAGCCGCGCCACGCCGCCCTTCATGTGGCTGACCAAGATGGCCGTGCTGGAGGACGAGGGCGCCGATGCCGCGCCCGCGGCCACGCCCGCCGCGGCCCCGGCCGACACCGCCAAGGCGCGCGCCGACTCGGTCGCCAGGGCGTCGGCCCAGGCGGAGGTGGCCGCGGGGCCCTCGTTCAACGTCGAGGGGAACGCGGGCTCCACCCAGGCGCTCACGCGGTTCATGCGCAACCTCGAGGCGTCGCCCATGATCCGCGACGTGGCGCTGATCACCAGCGAGCAGATCGATTTCCAGGGGCGCAGCGTGCTCAAGTTTTCGCTCGAGGCCCGCTGGGAGCAGCCCGACCCGTCGCTGATCGAGACGGTACCCCTTCTCAACGCCCGGTGACGCGCATGGCGCTTCCCCCGCTGGACCCCCAGCAGAAGAAGAACCTGATCTACGGCGGGGTGTTCCTGGCCCTGATCGCCTTCGGGTTCTACGACCGGCTGTACACGCCGCGCAGCGCGCGCATCGGAGAGATGCAGGCCCGGCTCGAGGCGCTGGAAACGGTCAACTCGCGCAGCCGCGCCCTCACGCGCGGCGCCGAGGGGCAGATCGACCAGCAGCTCGTGCTGTACCGGCAGCAGCTGGAGCTGGCCGAGGGGCTGATCCCCTCCGCCGAAGAGGTGCCCAACCTGCTCGACGCCATCTCGGCCGAGGCGCAGCGGGCGGGAGTGCGCATTCACCTGATCCAGCCCGTGAGCGCCACCGAGGAAAATTTCTTCACCCGCCGCGTGTACGACATGGCGGTGACCGGCGGCTACCATCAGATCGGCGAGTTCCTGACGCGGGTGGCGTCGCTGCCGCGCATCGTGACGCCCACCAACCTCACGGTGGCCCCGGTGGCGGAGGCCGCGGGCGCGGCCGGCGCGGCCCCGGCGGGGCGCTCGGCGGAGCTGGAAGCCCGTTTTTCCATCGAGACCTACGTGATCCCCACCGCTGCGGCCGACGATGAAGCGAGCGCCTGAACGAGCCTTCCGCGCGGCGCTGGCCGCCCTGGTGCTCGCCGCCGCGGGCGTCGCCGCCCAGCAGGCGGCGGTGGCGCCCGGCGACAGCACGGCCGCGGTGTCGCTTCCCGAGGCCGAGGTGTACCGCCGCGAGGTGTTCCGCTACCCCGCCGCGGGGCGCCCCGACCCCTTCCTGCCGCTGCTGAGCGGCGACGACATGGGGGTCCGCGCCCAGGACCTGCGCCTGCTGGGCATCGTGTACAGCTCCAACCCGCGCCAGTCGGTGGCGGTGTTCGCGCTTCCCGACAGCACGCAGCGGGTGCGCCTGCGCGTGGGCCAGCGGCTGGGCGCCATCACCGTGGTGGGCATCCAGCCCCGCAGGGTGGACGTGCGCGAAGAAGAGATGGGGGTAAGCCGGGTGTATTCGATGGAGGTGCCGCGCGCCGGACGTCCGGCCCCGCCCCCCACGTCGGCCCCGGCGCCGGCCGCACCGGCACAGGCGGCTCCGCCGCCGGCGCCCGCCCCGGCTGCACGCAGGCCATAGGAGATTTCTGACCATGAGGCGACCAATGATCGTG
>NZ_DATBNB010000543.1 GCF_036554565.1 Longimicrobium sp.
GTCGCCGGCGCGGCGCCCGGCGCACCCTGCAGGTACAGGGCGGCGACGCCCGCCACGTGCGGCGAGGCCATCGAGGTGCCGCTCAGCGACTTGGCGCCCGTCGCGCTGGCGAAGTCGGCCGACATGATGCCGCTGCCCGGGGCGAAGAAGGTTACGCAGTCGCCGTAGTTGCTCCACACGGTACGCTGGTCGGTCTTGTCGCTGGCGCCCACGGTGATGGCCAGCGGGTGCCCGCCCGGCGAGCCGTTGCAGGCGTCGATGCCCACGCCGCCGTTGGGAACGCCGTTGCCGGCGGCCAGCGCCAGGGTGACGCCCGCGGCGATCAGGTTGCTGGTGGCCTGGTCCACCGACGCGCTGCGCTGCGGAACCAGCCCGCCGATGGACATGTTGGCCACCGCCGGAAGCTTGCCGTTGCGCGCGATCCAGTCCATGCCGGCGATGATCCCCGAGAACGAGCCGCTGCCGGCGCAGTCCAGCACGCGAACCGCCACCAGCGACACGTTCTTGGCGACGCCGTAGGTGGAGCCGCCCACCGTGCCGGCCACGTGCGTTCCGTGCCCGTTGCAGTCGGCGCCGCGCTGGGTGGCGCTGTCGGCCATCACGTCGATGCCGAAGGTGGCGCGGCCGCCGAACTCGGAGTGGTCGTAGCGGATGCCGGTGTCCACGATGTACGCGGTGACGCCCGTGCCGGTGCTGACGTAGTTGTACGTGGTGCTCAGGGGAAGCGTGCGCTGGTCGATGCGGTCCAGCCCCCAGGTGGCGCCCGTCTGCGTGGTGTTGTACGCGGTGGTGCGGCCGTCGGGCTCGATCATCCGCACGCGGCCGTCCAGCTTCAGCGCCTCGAGCGCCGCGCTGCCGATGTTGCCCGCGAAGCCCGTGAGCACGTCCTCGTACACGTAGTCGGGGCGAATGCCGTACTGCAGCGCGAGCGGCAGCGGATCCACGTCGTCGCTGACGGTGACGATGTAGCGGCCGGGGATGATGCTGTTGTCCTGCAACAGGTTCACGGGGCCGGCGGGGGCCACGGGGCTGGTCTGTTCACCGCAGGCCGCGAGGGTGGCGGCAATGGCGGCGAAAGCGAACGTCCGGCGCATGCGTACTCCTGGAAGGGGATGGGGACCATCGGCGGCGCGCTGTGCGCCGCGGTCGGCATCCGGTAAGGCACGACATGGACCGTATGTGCCCGCGAATTGTAAACACACACTCGGCAAAGACTTACGATTTTCCATCGACTGGCGGAGACGACGGCTTGCCCCTTTTTGGTGAAACGACGCGCAGCAGCACGCCCTAGAAAGAAGCACTGCACCTCTGCGCATCCAGAAATCGGATGTGTCTGTGATACAACAATTTGCCTGTGCGATGCGATCCGATCGATCCTTCACCAAGCAGGATCGGGTCGTCTCCCTGACGCCTTGTGCGAGGAGGGTGGTGAGACGGAGGGCCCGGGCGGGGATGCTCCCGGCCGGGCCGTTCCTTTCCGACGCTCGCGAGTTTGCGCAGACGGGCCCCGCGCCCCCAGTATGACTGTACACCCAACAGGATGCGCGTCCTCCCCCGTCCCAAGCCGCACTCGTGACCGAGCCCCACCCCTCCAGCGATTCCGAAGCCCTGGTCGCCTCGCACGCCGCCGAAATCCGCCAGCGCCTGGTGAGCCAGGCGCAGCAGAACGTGGACGAGGTGCTGCGCGCATTGGCCGCGCAGGCGCCCCCCGCTCCCATCGCGCCCGAGTCCGCGGCCGCCCGCGATGCGTTCGCGCGAAAGTGGTCGGAGCTGGCCGACGTGCTGCTGGACCCGCGGACCGGGCTCGCCAGCCGCATCCTGTTCTGGGACCGGCTACGCCACGCCGCCGCTCGCTACCGGCGGCACAAGCTGCTGTTCGGGGTGCTGTACGTGCGGACGTCGGACGACAAGGAGGCGCACGTGCCCGAGCTGGCGCGGCGCCTGGGGGTGAGCCTGCGGGAGATCGATACGGTGGGGTACGCGGGGGGCGGCGAGTTCACGGTGCTGCTCGACGGGTTGCAGGCCGCGGGAGACGCCCAGGCAGTGGCCGAGCGCATTCAGCGGGAGCTGGCGTCGGCGGTGCAGGGAGGCGCCGTGCCGCTGAGCGCCAGCATCGGCGTGGCGGTGCCGGCGGGGGATGGAGACCCGGGCACCATCCTGTGGCAGGCCTACGTGGCCATGCAGCGGGTGGGCTCCGGCGCGGTAGGCGTGGCGCCGGCGGCCTGACGCGTCAGCCCGGCTGCGACGCGAGCGCCGTGGATGCGTCTTCGGCGGCGGCCACCACGGTGTCGCGGCCGGCGGCCTTGGCCAGGTACAGCGCGCGGTCCGCGGAGCGCACCAGCTCCGACGCATCGGAGCCGTCGTCGGGCGCGGTGGCCACGCCGATGCTCACGGACAGGTGCGCCCCGCCGCCGAATCGGTGCATTGCCACGAAGCTGCGCAGCCGCTCGGCCACGGCGCACGCCGTATCGGCGTCGGCGCCCACCATCACCACGGCGAACTCTTCGCCCCCCACCCTCGCGACGGTGTCGTGCACGCGCACGTGCTCGCGCAGCAGGCGGGCGAACTCCTGCAGCGCCCCGTCGCCCGCGGGGTGGCCGAAGCGGTCGTTGAAGTGCTTGAAGTGATCCACGTCCAGGATGGCCAGGCTCAGCGCGCCGCCGTGCCGCTCGCGACGGGACGTTTCGGCGGCCACCACGTGGTCGAAGTGGCGCCGGTTGGCCAGCCCCGTCAGCGAGTCGGTCAGCGCCAGCCGCGACAGCTCGGCGCGGGCGGACGCCAGCTCCAGGCGCTGCTTGCGGATGCGCGACAGCACCACGCAGGCGTACAGCGAGGTCACCAGGAACACGCCGCCCACCAGCGCCTCCACCCCCAGCCGCGTGCCGGGGAGCCCGGCCCACACCACCGCGCCCAGGTAGCCCGCCGTCATCAGCGCGCTGAGCAGGGCGGCCGCGCGAAAGCCGATGTACCCGGCGCAAAAGATCAGCACCACCGGCCACACCACCAGCACCAGCATCCGCACCTCGGGCGCCGTGCGCACCATGGCGCTCAGCAGCAGCGCGGTGGCCAGCGAGGGAACCAGCACGAAGTGAGGATCCCACCCGCGCCACAGCCGGGCGCCCCGCTCCAGGAGCACCCACACCGACCCCAGCACGCCCCCCGCCACGCCCACCAGCAGCGCCCACTCCACCGTGGCGATGTCGGCGTACTCCATGACGTCGAGCATGGCGATCACCGCCAGCGCGAGCGCCAGGCCGCTGGTGGCGAGGGCAAGGCCGTGCTGCTTCTGACGGCGGTCCTGGTCCATTGTCTCCATGCAAGCGACGGGCTCTGAAGCAAGCTGGGCCCGTGTGGAAAGATACGTGCCGCGAGCGCGGCCCGGCCCGTGCGTGGCGGGCGCCGCAACACTTTCCACGGGATGAGGATGCGGCGGCTGATACTTTTCGACATCGACGGAACCCTGCTGGACGCGGGCGGCGCGGGCCGGCGTGCCATCGCCACGGCCATGGTGAAGGTGTACGGCCAGACGGGGCGGCTGGATGGATACCGGATGGGCGGGCGCACCGATCCGCAGATCGTCCGCGAGCTGCTGGGCGGCGTCGGGGTAGAGGAGCGGGAGATCGAGGCCGGGTTCGAGGCGCTGTGGCCGATGTACGTCGAGGGCCTGCGCCACGACATCACCGGCCGCGTGAAGGCGCTTCCAGGCGTTCCCGCGCTGCTGGACCGCATCCACGCGTTCCATCCGGAAACCGTTCTGGGCTTGCTGACGGGGAACGTGGTGGAGGGCGCGCGGCTCAAGGTGGAGGCAGCGGGGCTTCCGTTCGGCCGTTTTCGCGTGGGGGCGTACGGCTCGGATCACTGGCAGCGGCCTGAGCTTCCCGCCATCGCCATCCAGCGCGCCCGCGAGTTGACGGGCATCGGCTACCAGGGCAAGGAGGTGGTGATCGTGGGCGACACGCCGTTCGACATCTCCTGCGGCGCGCACCTGGGGGTGCGCACCCTGGCCGTCGCCACGGGCGGGCACACGATGGAGGAACTGGCCGCCTGCGGCCCGGACCACCTGTTCGCCGACCTGTCCGACACCGAAGCCGTCTGGCGGGCGATCAGCGAGTAGGCGCCCGGGGGGAAGGCCACCGACTGCGGCGAACCGCACCGGTGGACCAGGTGACGCCGCACCGCCGAAGCCACACGATGTCATCCCGACGGAGCGGCCACGGAATACCTGCAGCGTGCCCCAAACACCGCAGCGACCGAGGGATCCGCCATACACTCCGGGGCGCGCCACAAAGTCCTCCCCACATGAGAACAGGCCAGTCCGCGCAGGCGGACTTCGTGTGGTTGTTGCAGCGAATTCATTCGCCCGGGCAGAGCCGGCGCCTCAGCATCGTGACGCGGTCGAATTCTCCCTTTCCCCTGTGCAGCGGGGGAGAGGGGGCTGCCGAGGAGTGCGCCGGCAGCCAGGCGAGGCGCACCAAGGACGGGTGACTACGGTGTTTCCGCGGGGACGGAGCGTCATCCGCCGTGTGTGGCGGATCCCTCAGTCGCTGCCATCATCGGCGTACGGGCAGGTTCGCCGGGGCCGCTCCATCGGGATGACAGCGTGCGCGGGACAGGCGATGTGCGGTCGAATTCTCCCTTTCCCCTGTGCAGCGGGGGAGAGGGCCGGGGAGAGGGGGCTGCCGAGGCGTGCACCGGCAGCCAGCCGAGGCGCACCCAGGGCCCGTGACCACAGTGTTTCCGCGAGGACGGAGCGTCATCCGCAGTGTGTGGCGGATCCCTCAGTCGCTGCCATCATCGGCGTACGGGCCGGTTCGCCGGGGCCGCTCCATCGGGATGACAGTGCGCCCTCGGCTTACGAAAAAGGGCTCCCGTGCACATGCGCACGAGAGCCCTTCGTCATCCATCAACCTTCTACTCTTCTTCGCCCTCGTCGTCGCCGTCCGCGTCATCCTGGGGTTCGGCGTCGGGGTCGGGCGCGTCGGCGGCTTCGCCCCTCAGCACCAGCACCCACTGCGGCGGCGTGTGGCGGTGCGACTGGTAGAGGTCGCGGAACAGGTCCACCGCCTCACGCGTGGCACCCGCCCTCTCGTCTTCGGGAAAGCCCCAGAGCAGAAGCTCCAGCACGTCCCTGGCATCGCGCCCCGGAAGCGCGTCGTCCGGCTGCCCGGCCACGCCCGCCCGCAGCTCCCGCGCGTAGTACTTCTTCCACAGGCGCAGGTTGCGTTCGTACGGAACGGAGCCGTCGATGAACTTCTTGGTGGCGCCCACCTTCACGCCCGCACGTTTGGCAACCTTGCGCAAGGACGTGCGCGCAACCTGGCCGCGCACGTGCTCGCGGATCCGGTCGATCGACGGATCGGCAACACGCTCGGTCATAGGACCCTCCCCGGGCGGGAGGGTCTTGTGCCTCGTGCACTTTGTTTGCTTCGGCTTAGATTACACTCTACAGATTAGTGCCGGTTTTTGGTCCCGGCAAGAACCTGAAAGCGCGATTCCGCAACTTATACATAGTAGACGCGGCGCGATAAACTTCTGTTCACGGCAGAAGTGCAGGCGCGGCGCGCCCATTCGGACCGCGCGCAATGCGCCACAGCCGTTACAGGCCTGTAACGCCTGTGGCGGAAATTGATTCAGAAAAGCACGGCGCGCGCCTTCAAAGCAGCACCGCGAGGAGCGCCACGCCCGATGCCACGGCCGCCGCGACGGACACCAGGAGTGCGGTTCTCGACTGCCGCTCCGCCGTCTCCGACCCTGCGCGGGCAGCCGCCGCGGCCGTCTCGGCGATGCGCTGCACCTCGTCGCGCAGCCGCTCGGAATCTTCGCGCGAGCGGGACTGCGCCTTTTCCATCCGCCGTAGCGTCTCGGACAAGGGTGTGACGGTGTCCTCCACCTCCACCAAGCGCGTCGCCAGCGCCGATACCTCGTCGTCCATGCCGCCGCTCCCCGCCAGCCCGGCCATTCCCGCCAACGCCGACTCGCCGAACAGCGACTGGTCCATCACCCGTTTGGATGCCACCACGTCTTCCACGGCGCCTTCGAAGTGGCGCTGCGCGATTCGCTTCTCCGCGTCGGGGCCAGGCTCGGCGATGGCCATCTGCGCCGCCTTGAGCACGGCGTTCTTGATGTCGCCGCCCGTCAGCGGATAGCGCTGGGCCAGCGCGGCGAAGTCCACGTCGGCGGCCAGGGGCGTCTTTCGGGCGTGGATCTGCACCTTCCAGATCTTTTCGCGCTCCTCGGGCCCGGGCTGCTCGAAGAGGATGTGCGTGCGGATGCGCCGCTCGAACGCCGGGTCGAAGTTGGCGGCCAGGTTGGTGGCGAAGATCACCACGCCGGGAAACTCCTCCAGCTCGCGCAGCAGCACGTTCACCACGGCGTTGGCCTCGCGCTGGTAGCCCTGGTCCATCGACGTGAAGCGGCGTCCGGCGATGGCGTCGGCCTCGTCGAAGAAGAGGACGGCGTTTTCCGCCTGGGCGCTGGCGAAGACGGCGGCCACGTTCTTGGCGGTGGCGCCCGCCCACTGGCTTTCCAGCTCGTTGTAGCGAACCACCAGCAGCCGCTTGCCCAGGGCGTGCGCGATGGCCTCGGCGCAGATCGTTTTTCCCGTCCCCGGCGGCCCGGCGAAGTTGAAGGCCAGCCCCAGTCCGCTCTCGTGCCGCTCGCCCAGCCCCCACTCCCCGAAGATCAGGTCGTGCTTCTGGATCTGCACCAGCGCGTTGTCCAGCGCCCGCCGCGTGGATGGCGGCAGCACCACGTCGGCGAAGGAGCGCCGCGGCGTGCTGGCGCTGGCCAGCGCGGCGCGGTCGGGGCCGAAGATCAGGTCGCGCAGGGGGTTGTTGGCCATGCCCTTGGAAGTGCGAAAGTGCGAAAGTGCGAGAGTGCGAAAGTGCGAAAGTGCGAAAGTGCGAAAGTGGGCGGGTGCAAGGAGTTCGCCGGGGGCGATTCCCTCCTCCCGCCTCCGCGTCTCGTCCCGCCTCCCCGTGCGCGGAGCCGGGCCGCGGTGCATCTTGCAAGGGATTGGTGCCGAGGACGAACAGGAGATCGCGATGAGCCGCCGACCGATCCAGGCCAGCATCCGTACGCACGCAGGCGACGGCGAATTCGCCGACGGTGTACGGACCGAGGACTTCCGCGAGGCGATGTCGCTGTGGGCCAGCGGCGTCGCCATTCTGGCGGCTTCGGACGGCGACGACGTCGAGGCGATCACCGCCAGCGCAGTGACGTCCCTTTCGGTGGATCCGCCGCTGGTGCTGGTGTGCATCGGCAACCACGCCGCCATCCTGCCGACGATCCACGAGCAGCGCCGCTTCGTCATCAACCTGCTGGCCGAGGGCGACCGGCGGCTGGCTTCGGACGTGGCGCTGCGGGTGCCGCCGGACCCGTCGCGCCTGCCCGCGTCGGGCGATCCCGTGCTGGAGGGCGCGCTGGCGTCGCTGGTCTGCCGCCTGTGGGAAACGTATCCCGGCGGCGATCACCAGATCGTCATCGGGCAGGTGGAGCGGGTGGAGATAGGTGCCGACGCCGCGCCGCTGGTCCACTTCGCGCGGGAGTATCGCGCGCTGCGCTAACGCGGGTTCATCGACCGGACGGAAGAGGGAGGCGGATGTGAGACAGGTTTGGATCACCCGGCGCGGCGGGCCGGAGGTGCTGCAGGTGCGCGAGGCGCCGGACCCGGAGCCGGCGGCCGGTGAGGTGCGCATTCGCGTCGCGGCGTCGGGCGTGAACTTCGCCGACGTGCTGGCGCGCATGGGCTTGTACCCGGACGCGCCGCCGCTTCCCACCGTCGTCGGATACGAGGTGGCGGGGGTGATCGACCGTGTGGGCAAGGGCGTGGAGGGGTTCCGCGAAGGCGACCGCGTGGGCGCGCTCACCCGGTTCGGCGGGTACGCGGACGTGGTGTGCGTGTCGCCGATGCAGGTGTCGCCGCTGCCCGACGCGCTCTCGTTCCAGAAGGCGGCGGCCATCCCCGTGAACTACCTGACCGCGTGGATCATGCTGGTGCACCTGGGCTGCGTGCGCGAGGGCGACCGCGTGCTGGTGCAGGCGGTGGCGGGTGGCGTGGGTCAGGCGGCGGTGCAGATCTGCCGCTGGCGGGGCGCGGAGGTGATCGGCACGGCGAGCGCGGGCAAGCACGAGCGGCTGCGGGAGATGGGGGTGGCGCACTGCATCGACTACCGCACCCAGGACTTCGAGGCCGAGGTCAAGCGCATCACGGGCGGCACCGGCGTCGACATCGCGCTGGACGCCGTGGGGGGCGAGTCGTTCGCCAAGAGCTATCGATCACTCGCGCACCTGGGGCGGCTGTACGTTTTCGGCGTGTCGAGCATGGCGCCGGGCAAGCGCCGCAGCATTCCCGCCGCGGTGCACGGGCTGTGGAAGATGCCGCGCTTCAGCCCCATCCCCATGATGAACAAGAACCGCGGCGTCCACGGGGTGAACCTGGGGCACCTGTGGAAGCGCGTGGACCTGCTGAAGCGCATGCAGTCCGAGATCATGGCGTTGGTGCAGGACGGCACGTTCGATCCCGTCGTGGACCGCGTGTTTCCCCTGGAGCAGGCGGCGGATGCACACGCGTGGATCCAGGACCGGAAGAACTTCGGAAAGGTGCTGCTGGGGAGTGCGTGAGTGCGAAAGTGCGAAAGTGCGAAAGTGCGAAAGTGCGAAAGTGCGAAAGTGCGAAAGTGCCCGATGAAATGATCCGGGTCCCTGCGATGGGGACCCGGCTCCCGACGTTCAAGCGAGGATGCGTCCGCCGTTCACTCACGCACTAACGCACTTCCTTGAAGGGTTGAGCAGGGTAGGTGCGCGCCGTAGATTTGCTGGGTTCCGTCCCGTTGGTTCGTTTCGCCGTTTCCGGCCCGTGTGGAGCCCATGAGCACAACCTGCCCGTCCTGCGGCACCGCGTCCGCAGGACGTTTTTGCCCCGATTGCGGAGTGGCGCTGAACGCCACCTGCCGCGAGTGCCAGAACCCGCTACCGCTGGGCGCCCGCTTCTGCAATGACTGCGGCGTCGCCGTCGCCACCCCGGCCGTGGCCCGGTCGCCCAAGGCGATGGTTCCCTGGGCGCTCGCTGGCGTGTCCGTCGCCGCGCTGGCGCTCGTGCTGGCGTTCCGCCCCGGCGACGAGCCCGCAGCACAGCCCGCCGCCGCGGCGCCGGCCGGCCCGTTCGCGCAGAGCGGCGCCCCGGCGGGAGATGCGTCGTCCGTGGACCTTTCCAGCATGACGCCGCGCCAGGCGGCGGACCGGCTCTTCAACCGGGTGCTGAGCGCCGAGGCCGGCGGCGATACCACCCAGGCGCGCCAGTTCGCGCCGATGGCCGTGCAGGCGTACGGGCAGGTACCGCAGGACAACGACGTGCGCTACCACCTGTCGGAGCTGTACCGCGTTCAGGGAGACGCGGCCGCGGTCAAGGCGCAGGCCGATGCAATCCTGGCCGCGGACCCCAAGCACCTGTTCGGCCTGTTCGCGGCCGGGCGCGCGGAGGCGATGGGCGGGAACGCCGCGGCGTCGCGCGCGTTCTACAAGCGGTTTTTGGATGCGTACGGCGGCGAGGTGTCGCGCGACCTTCCCGAGTACCGCGACCACCAGCAGGCGCTCCCCAGCATGCGCGCCGAGGCGGAACGGCTCAGCGCGCAGTAGGCCCCTCCCCCGGCCCCTCCCCGCACAAACTGCGTGCGGAGAGGGGAGACCCAAAGACCAGGGCGACGCGCGCCAGTTTGTCATCCAGAGGCCCAGGCGCACCGAACCGGCCCGTACACAATCCTTCGCGGGCCGAAGGATCTAGCCGCGGCCGCGTACGAACCTGGGCGCGGCAGCGGTCACTGAGGCCGAGGCCTCGGCTGCCGTGGGGCCCTCACCCGTCCGCGCTGACACGCGTCCACCCTCTCCCACAAACAGCGTTGGAGAGGGGTACACTTCGGATGCGCGGCGGCGAGTGGTCGCGCGACCCGGCGCGGTCACTCCCCCGGGCGGTACACGCGCTCCGTGTGCCCGCGCAGCTGCCCCGGGTAGAAGTACACGTCGCGCAGGCGGCCAGTGGCGTAGCGCTCCGCCTGGTCGTTGAAGTGCCGCGAGCGCGGGTCGCCGCTCTCGCCGCCGGCGGTGACGGCCCGGGCCCTCACCGAGTCGCGCCCGAACTCCACCGCGGCGACGAAGCTGTTGCCGCTGGTGCCGTACCACCGCCGGCTGCCGTTGCGCGGTGCCGCGGCGAAGGAGGCGAGCGAGCCCCAGTGCCCGTGGGTGAACCCCACCGGAATGCTGGCGCCCGCGTCGCTGAAGGGGTGCACCACGTCCCCCGTGATCCTCTGGAAGCGGTTGATCTCCCCCCACGGCGTGCGCCAGCTGCCGAACTCCCGCTCCAGCCGCTCCACCGCGAACACCAGCGCCTCCAGGTGCTGCTCCGGGGTCAGGGTCGCCGCGGCCCAGTGCAGCGTCGTCGCCGTGGGGCCGCGCTCCGCCACGCCCGGCGCCCGGCCGCCGTGCTCCCCCCAAAGCCGCGTGCCGTAGAACATTGCGAGCGAAGTGGGGACGGAGGCGACGTCCCAGCGGCGGTCCCACCCGCGCAGGGCGGCCACCGGCTCAGCGAGCCGTGCCCGGCGCGGGTCCCCCGCCGGCAGGGCGTCGTACGCGCGCAGGAGCGGCGGCAGCACCAGGTCGAAACCCGGCATGTGCGAGTCGTACGCCGCGTCGATCAGCCCCTGCAGCGTCCACCCCCGCCGCCCGCGCAGCAGTTGCTGGGCATGCAGGCCGCGCGCGTTCTCGCCGAAGGTGTCCATGTAGCGGGCGAAGCGCTCGGGGCGGGGGGAGCTTTCCCCGGAAACGGAGTACGGCGTGTTGTTGGTGTTCTGGATCCACCCCGTCGCGGGGTTCACCACGCCGGGCGCCTCGTCCAGGGGGTGCAGTCCGCGCCAGTCGGTGGCCGGGTCGCTCCCGTCCACCGGCCGCGTGTAGTCGAAGCGGTCGTCGCGGCGCGGGATGAACTGCGGGTGGAAGTAGGCGATGTTCCCGTCCGCGTCGGCGTACACGGTGGCGTTCGACGAGTTGGCGCGCAGCTCCAGAGCGCTGCGGAACTCCGCCAGCGAGCGGGCCTTGGTGCGCAGGTAGCTCTGGCTGAGCGCCTGCACCGGCGTGTTCAGCATCGCCACCGACACCCAGCGTCCGTCCTGCTCGCGCACCACCGGCCCGTGGTGCGTGCGGAACACGGTGAAGCTCCGCCGCCCCATCGCTCCGTCCGCGCCACGGACCGACACGGCCACGGTGTCCGTCGTCACCGGCCGCTCCTCGCCGCCGTAGCGGTAGACGTGGCGGCCCCCGCGCTCCGCCACCGTCTCCAGGAACTCGTCGACGGCATCTACCCCGCTGGAGGTGTGCATCCACCCCAGCCGGTCGTTGAAGCCCTGGTAGATGAAGAACTGCCCCCAGGTGGCGGCCCCGTACGCGTTCAGCCCCTCGTCGCTGGTGGCGTGCAGCTCCGCGCGGAAGAAGAACGAGGTGTGCGGATTGATGAGGAGGAGCGCGCGCCCGTTCGCCGTGTTCCCCGGGGCGATGGCGATGCCGTTGGAGCCGCCCTGCTCCTTGAAGGCGCCTGTGTCCGGCACCGGCTGGCGGGCCGCCACCCGCCGGGTGCCGTAGAAGGCGGCCAGGTCGCGCAGCGACACCCGCTCGATGTCGCCCCCGATGCTCCCCTCGCTGAACGAGAGCGCCATCCACGGCTCGAACCGGCGGATGGCGCGCGGCGCGACCTGCGGGTGCGTGTGCAGGTAGAAGTTGAGCCCGTCGGCCCACGCGTCCATCAGCGACCGCAGCCACGCCGGGCTGGTGGCGTACTGGGCCCGCAGCGTGTCGTGGTCGATGAAGAGCCGCTGCCGAACGTCCTGCCACACCGCGGCCTCGCCCTCCGCCTCGGCCAGCCGCCCGAGCGACACCAGGAAGTTGCGCTCCACGCGGTTGAAGTCGTCCTCCGCCTGGGCGTACATCATCCCGAACACCGCGTCGGCGTCGGTGCGCCCGCGCACGTGGGCGATCCCCCAGTCGTCGCGCGTGATGGTGACGGCCTGCGCGTGCGCCTGCCACCGCGCCAGCTCGCCGCCGGCCTGCGCGGCGGATGCGGGCGCCGGCGCGCGCGGGGCGGGGCCGGCGCAGGCGCTCAGCACGAGGAGCGCGAGCACGTGCCGGACGGGGGACCTCAGGAGGCGGTTCATGGGCGCATTCGTTCGGGGAGGGGCGGCCGCGTGGCGTGCACGGTCTGCCGCCCGCCGGTCCCCGGAACCTGCGACCGTGCGGAGCCGCGCCGCAAGGCGCGGCGGGCCGATGCCGGACCAAAAGCACATGAACTGCATTTCACGCAGAGGGCGCAGAGGAGACGGAGAGGACGCAGAGGGCATGGCCAAACGCTGGGTGCATCTTCCGCTTCGCATGCGATGTCGCATTCCTTGCGCGCCACCCTTTGTTGCGATATAATCTGAGGTTCCAATCCCACAGACACGCCGCAGTACCGAGCCGCCCGGCTTCACGGGCGTGTTCGCCGTTTTCACCTATCCCGTGAGGACGCCCCATGCACAACCGCTTCACCCCCGCGGTGCTCGCTGCCGCCCTTGGCGCCCTGGCGGCCTGCTCCGATGCCGATCAGCCCGTTGCCCCGGACGTGCAGCCCGTCCTGGGCCGCTCCGGCCAGCCCGTGCCCACGCGGCAGGAGCAACGCGCGGGTACGTTCATCGAGCTGAGCGACGCGCAGCTGTGGACGGCGGTGCAGGAGGGCGGCGGGCGCGTGATGGTGGGGCTCAAGGCCCCGGGCGGCGCGCGCGGCGTGTGGCAGGGCAAGGTGCTCGTGGACCGCGGCACGTGGACGCAGGGCAGCGCCGCCGTGCTGGCGCAGCCCGGCGTGCAGCTGATCGAGGCCGACGACCTCCTTCCGCGCGTGCAGGTGCGGGTGAGCGACGCCGGCGCGCTGTCCACCATCCGCAAGCTGCCGATGGTGGACTACGTGGAGCCGGTGCTGGTGGCGGGCGACCTGCACGCCTTCGCGGGGACGGGCGGCTGCGGCTACGGCGGCGCATGGACGGGCGACCGGCAGTACACGGCGACCAGCGACATCTACTCGCAGAAGTTCACCGGGATGAACATTCCCTCCGCCTGGACCCTGAGCGCCGGGGCGGGGATGACCATCGGCCTGATCGACACGGGCCTCTCGTCGGGGCAAAGGCAGTTCACCAGCACCTTCGCCACGGGCTCCAGCACCGGGCGCACCATCCGGTTCATGAAGGTGGCGTCACAGCCGAGCGTCTACGACGATTGCGGCCACGGCACGCGCATGGCCGGCATCATCGCCGCGCCGTGGGACGGGCGCAGCGTTGGCGGCATCGCCTACAAGGCCAACCTGATCAGCGTTCGCCAGGCCAGCGGCGTGGCGGCCGTCAGCAGCGCCGATGCGGCCGAGAGCGTGCGCATCGCCGCCTCCAACGGCTCGCGGGTGATCGTGATGGCGTGGGAGAGCCTGAACTGGTGGTGGCAGGTGTCGGATGAGATCGAGTACTGGCACTACAACCGCCCCATCCTGTTCCTGGGCGCGGCGGGCACTTCCGGGTGCGGCGACGGGATCCTGGACAGCAACGTCGTCTTTCCCGCCGACATGCCCGAGGTGATGGCGGTCACGGGGATCACGTACCCGGGCGGCGGCGTTCCCTGCGGCATCCACCGCGGCGAGGACGTGGAGATCACCGCGTACCTGGACGTGCCCAGCACCGGCCAGTACACGGCCGACGTGGTGACGATGGGCGGCAGCTCCAACGCCACCGCGGTCGTGGGCTCCATCGCCGCCCTGGTCTGGTCGCGCACCCCCACGCTGACGCGCGACCAAGTGCGTGCGCGAATCCAGCAGAGCGGCGCATTCTACCCCAGCCGCCACTCCGAGCAGGGGTACGGCCTGATCAACGCGCTCAAGGCGGTTCGCGGGTACTGATGGGCCCGGCACTCGCGGCTTCGCCGCGAGGCCCTCTCCCCCGCCGTCCTTTCGCTCGTTCCTCGCGACGTCCGACGACCCTCCCCCAAATTCGGGGGAAGGGGTTGTTCGTGCCGGTCGTTGGTGCGCGAGGCCAGCTGGAGCGTGACC
>NZ_DATBNB010000544.1 GCF_036554565.1 Longimicrobium sp.
ATTTCGGCCTCGGGCGCCCCGGCAGCAAGCAGAGCGAGCACGTCGGCCACCCGGATCCGCATGCCTCGGATGCACGGTCGGCCGCCACACTGCCCAGGGCGGAACGTGATGCGAGCTAGAAGTTCGGTGTCAGACATGGCAGGCTCTTATCAGGGCGAATGCAACAAGATAACGAGGAGCGCAAAATTGCGCCCCTCGCCAGCAACGAACCGCAGCTGACGACCCAAGGGTCAGCGGATGGTGGCACCCCCGCACGGCGGGCGCGGAACACTCTCGACCCTACGCTCAGGGTACCGGCTGGAGGACCGCGCGGACAAAGGTCGTGCGGACCGTGCAAGGCCGTCGCGGCACGTGGACCCGGGCCCTGCTGGCGATCTCATCGGGGATTTCCCTCCCGCCTGACCCCATCAGCTCGCCGGCGTGGACCAGCGGATCTGCCCCCGTAGCGCGGGGCCGCCACCCTCGCAGTGCTGCTCGAAGCGCAGCTCGACCTCGGTAATCTTGCCCGCGGTGTAGACGACCCGGTCCACGACGAACCACCCGGTAAGCGTGTTGCAGCCGCCCTGTCCGCCCCAGGAGAGGCCGCCTTTCAGCGGGTTGTGGAAGGGGTAGCGGCGCAGGTCACCGTAGTAACCCGGCTTCAGCTCGGTCAAGTTGTTCATGGCCTTGAACTCGCCCCGCCAGTTCTCGTCCGCGGCGACGTTGACGGTGAGGAGTCCGGCGTTGCTGCTGACGGAAAATGCACCCGTCTGATACAGGTACGTCTTCCCCCCGCCGATGTAATCGCCCGCATCGCTCTTGAGATAGACGTAGCTGCCGGTGGCCGGGACCGCTGAGGCATCCGCGCGCCAGAGCGTGCTCGGCGGCGGGTTCACCGGCTCGGGCGGCGTGGCGACATCCGCCGCGGACCAGCGGATCTGGCCGCGCAGCGCGGGGCCGCCCTCTTCGCAGTGCTGCTCGAAGCGCAGCTCGATCTCGGTGATCTTGCCCGCGGTGTAGACGACCCGGTCTACGACGAACCAGCCGGACAGCGTGTTGCACCCGCGCCCCTGCCCACTCCAGGAGAGGCCTCCCTCCAGCGGGTTGTGGAAGGGGTACCGGCGGAGGTCACCGTAGTAACCCGGCTTCAGCTCGGTCAGGTGGTTCATCGCCTTGAACTCGCCCCGCCAGTTCTCGTCCGCGGCGACGGTGACGGTCATGAGGCCGTCGCTGCCGCTCACGGCAAACGCGCCGGTCTGGTAGAGGTGCGTCCTCCCCCCTCCGACGAAGTCGCCCGCATCGCTTTTCAGGTATACGTAGCTGCCGCTGGCGGGGACCGCTGCGGCATCCGCCCGCCAGAGGTTGCTGGGAGGCGGGTTCACCGGAAGGGGCGGCGGAGGAACGTCCGCCGCGGACCAGCGGATCTGGCCGCGCAGCGCGGGGCCGCCCCCTTCGCAGTGCTGCTCGAAGCGCAGCGCGATCTCGGTCAGGTTCCCGCCAGCGTAGGTAACCTGATCGACGACGAACCACCCGGTGAGCATGTTGCAGTTGCGTCCTTCGCCGCCCCACGACATGCCGCCCTTCAGGCGATTGTGGAAGGGGTAGCGGCGAAGGTCGCCATAGTACCCGGGCTTCAGTTCGGTCAGGCTGTTCATCGCCTGGAAGTCGCCGCGCCAGGATTCCCTGGCGGTGACGCCCACCGAGAGAAGTCCTCCCGACGCGGTCACGGACAGCGCGCCACCGGGGTACGTGTACGACCTCCCTCCCGCGATGAAGTCCCCGATGTCGCTCTGCAGGTAAACGTAGTTGCCCGTCGCGGGAACCACTCCGGGGGCCGGGCGCCACAGGGTGCTCGGGGGCGGGTTCACCGGACCTGGTGGAACCGTCGGATCCGCGGCCGACCACTGAATTCTCCCGCGCAGGGCGGGAGTACTCCCTTCACAGTGCTGCTCGAAGCGAAGCTCGAGGGCGGTGAGCTGGTCCGCCTCGTAGGTGGCGCGCTCCACCGTGAGCGATGCCGAGAGCGTGTTGCACCCACGCCCTTCTCCGGCCCAGCTCAATCCACCGGCGGCGGGATCGTGGAACGGGGAACGGCTGAGGCCGGTGAAGGTGCCGGGGACGACCTTGTTGTGCTTGCTGGGGAGTACGAACTCTCCATCCCAATGCTGGTCGCCCTCCACCCGCACCGTGATCTTCCCCCCGGTCGCCTGTACGGCCAGCACGGCGTCGGACTTGGTGTAGCGGTAGGAGTGCCCTTGGCCGACGAAGTCGCCCGGGTCGCTGGCGATCTCCACGAAGCTGGGCGCTACCGGCGGTTCGGGAGTGCGGTCCGTCCCCGTTCCATCCTTTCCGCACGCGGCACCCACGAGTATGGAGATGGGGATCAGCAGGCGTGCGAGGCTCGTCATCGGGCGCATTGTAACGTGTTTCGCGGGA
>NZ_DATBNB010000545.1 GCF_036554565.1 Longimicrobium sp.
CGCGTCGTAGTCGATTCCCGTGCGGCTCATGCGGCACCCGCCGTGTTGCGGCGCCGATCCGACTCAGCAGCGATGTCAGACAGGAGCGCCCATCCGATGCGCCGGGTAAGGGGCTCGTCTACCTGCGTGTGCTCCTTGGCGAACGCGCGTGCTTCCCGCAGCTGTTCGTCCGTCAGCGACGCCAGCACGTTGCCCGTGTGCTCGGCGTTCACGCTGCCCTCCGATCAGCACACGGGAAGAGCGCGGCGGGGCGGGGGGCACGCACGCGGACGCGCAGCCCAGCGGGCATCGGCTCCACCGCGTCCGGCATGTCCTCGGGACGGAGCCGCAGGGCCAGCAGCCCGCCCTTGCTCCGCTCGTTCTCCACCTGGAACCCCGCCTCGATGAAGCACAGGCCGGGTGTCGCGCGCGGCTTTACCTGCGACTCGTCAACGAACGTCACCATCCCCAGCTCGGGGACGTCGGGCCAGCGCCAGCGCGTCGCGGCCACGGCTTCGCGGATCAGCGCCGACGACAGCCCCGCACCCTCATTTCGGAAGCAGCTGCACATCCACGCGCCCGCCCATGCGTGCTTCACGAACCGGCCGAACGGCCAGGACGTGACCCACAGCGCACGGCGGTTCCGGCCCTTTCCCCGCTTCTCCGAGGTCAGGACGAGGCACCGGCCCGGCGGCACGAACTGCGGCGCGCCGATCTTCTGCCGGGTGTAGTGCCGGTCCGCGAGGTCGCGCCCCACCGGGTCGGCGCGCCAAGACAGCTGCCACCTCATGCGGTCCTCGCTTCACGCGCGAGGCGCTTCCGCTCGTTGTTCGCGGAACGGCGGCGCGGCCCGTGGTTCTCGTGGAACCGGCGGCCCGTGGCGCGGTCGGCCCTCCGCCTGCACGTGGCGCAGCGGATCGCCAGACCACGCTTCCCGTCCACGGGGGCAGGGCAGTCCATGCAGACGCCAGTCTCTCGGGCCGTAGCCCGGCGCAGATGGCCGTTCATGCCGCCTCCGTCGCGTCAGCCACGCCCGCGATCTGCTTCGCCACACGCAGCGCCTCAGCCGAACGGTGGCGCTGCCACGCGCCCGCACTCGGAGCCCACCTGAACCCGTGCCGCTTCATCGCGTCACGGTCGGCCTTGGGCGGCTTGCCGGGATGGATGACCTGGACCCGGTTCGCGGCTACGTTGTCGACCACCCGCACGCCAGCCGACCCAGTGAACTCCGATGGCGCCTGCGCGCGGCGGCGCTCGATCAGCGTGAGGCGGTCGCGCATCCGCCGGATGTTGGCCGCGTTGTTCGTCAGCGCGTAGGAAGGGAACCCGCGACTTACCTCGGCGGGCACCGCCGGCCCGAGCGCGGCCAGCTGTTCCGCCTTCTCGTCGGCGGAGAGGTGCTTGCTGCGCACGATCTTGTTCGCCTCGCGCATGAGCACCTGCAGGCGCTCCGCTTCATCGATCTTCTGCCGAAGAAGGTCGGGCGCGTCGGGGTCGTCGGAGAGGATGGGCCCTCCGCCGTTGGTGCGGCCGAGATCCCGCTGCATGGCGGCCAGCGCCTTGGCGCTCCACTCCTGCAGTTCGTTGCCGCGTTTGCGCTCGGAGGCGTTCGCCTTCTCGTTGCGCGCGGCGGGGAAGTTGGCCGGGCCGGTGATCATGGGGGAAAGGCAGCGCCCCTTTGCGGCGAGGTGCGCGGACAGGCGCCGCAGGTATCCGCTCTTGTACCTCTCCAGCGCGGCGCGCAGGTACTCCCGCTGCTCGTCGGTGGTAGCGAGCGGCGCGAGCGTAGCGCAGACGTGCTCCATGTGCGCCACGTACCCGGCACGCTCCTGCTCCCCGCGCCGCTCAGGGCTGAGGCTGGTTCCGCCGTGGGCGGACACCGCCAAGCTGAGGGGCACGTCGTCCACGCTGAACGTGCAGAGCGAAAGGCCCGCGCTCGCGCACGGAGCGGCTTCGTTACGGACCGGCTCGTTCACAGGCCACGCTCCTTGACCGCCGCCGCCATGCGGGCGACATCACCGGAAAGGACCTGAACGACTGCGGCCTCCACGAACTCGACGCCGTTGATCTGGATGCCCTCCGGCCGACGCGACCGCCCGCGTTCCACGTACGTCACCAGGCAGAGCGCGGTGCCGCCGCCTTCGCTCACCTTCACCTCGCGCAGCTCCGCCCGTACGATCGCCCCTGCGAGGTTGGCGCTCGTGGACAACACGACGGGCGCGCTCATCGAAGCACCTGCAGGCGCGGGTACTCCGGCTCCATGCACCGGTCACGAACTACGGAGAGGGCTTCGGCTTCCGCCTCACGCTGGCGCTCACGCTCCTGGTGGAGAGCGTCAAGGGCGCCAAGCCGGTCGCCGCATCCGCACCCGTTCGGGCAGGAGAGCTTGTCGCAGTGCGCCGCATCGAGGGCTTCGAGCCGGTCCTGCTGGTCCACGAAGGCGCGAAGCTCATCCGGCGTCGGCGTGAGGAACGCACCCGCGAAGCAGCACGCGGCGTAGAGGCGGTAGGCCTTGGCGCTCAGGCCGCCCCACGCGTCCGTCGATGGCGCGATCAGCCATGCGAAGAACTCGTTGGGGTCTTCCAGCGGGGCGGGGCACAGCTGCTCCACCGTGGCGCACAGGGAGGGCGGCACCGCGGCGAGCGCGTCAAGCACGTCGTCCAGGCGGGCCGATGCGTGCTCTTCATCCGGGCAGTGGGAGAGGACGCCGAAATCCTTGCCCAGCAGGGCCAGCGACTCGAAGGCATCGGCGTAGCGCCAGGCGTCAGACTCCGGGGCGGTCGCGCGTTGAGCTACCTGCGCCCCGATCCCGACAATGGAAGTATCCGCCGTCTCCCGGTTGACGCCGCGAGTGGGTTCGGGCACTGTTCGGAGGAGGGCCATCTCAGCCCTCCCCGCCGAGGCGCGGCATGGCCGGCGCGATGAGGGAGCGGGCGGTCTGGTATTCCAGTGCCTCGGCGGGAAAGCGGACCTCCAACGTGCGCAGACGACCCATCACGTCGTCACGTACCGACGAGTGGCGGACCTGCACCGCTAGGATCGTGGCGACCTTCTGCCAATCAGGGGCGCTCATGCGGCCACCGCCACGCTGTCACGGCGCCGGGCCGCGATGTAGGAGTCAAGGTCGGCACGCTTGAAGATCAGCCGCCCATTCCCCTTCCGTGCGACGGGGATTGCCCCGGCGCTCGTGAGATTGTGGAGATAGCCGAGCGATTCCAGCCCGAGGTACTGCAGGGCCTGACGACTCGACAGGATCTCTTCCCCGTCTACCGACAGAAAGCCCCCCGAAACGTGATCCTTGCCCCCCATGTCGTCAGCCCTCATATTCGGTGAGCACCATGCTCATTATGAGCATCTGCTCTTAAGATAAGAGCCATGGCTCTTACGGTCAAGAGTCCCGTTTGGGGGAGGTAGATAGATGGCTGCTTTGCCGACAGGCGAGCAGATCGGGCGGCTGATTAATCGGATACGTGGGGCACGGACGCAGAAGGAGTTCGCCGTCGCCTTGGGTCGCCCAGGAAGCCAGGCACAGGTCAGCAAGTGGGAGCGGGGCGAGGTCGCTCCGGACCCCGACACTCTTGTAGCGGTCGCGCAATTGGGCGGAATGAGCAGCCTTGCCGAGTTCTACGAGGCTGCCGAAGCGGTAGATGATGACGAGGACGCGCCCGCGGAGAGGTTCATCCGGGCGCTGAGTGTGGAGGGGGTTGTTGACGTGTACGGTTCCGTGGGCGTACCGACGGCCGACCTAATCGCGGCGGTGTATGCCTACGCGGAGCGGCACGGATTCACGCAACGGCAGATGCGGAAGCTGGATCGCTGGCGCGATGACTATCGAAAAGCCACAGGGGAGTCACAGCAGGATGCAACTCACGCAACCGATACAGCGCGGCGCACAGCGGACGCTAGCCGTCGTTGACGAGCTGCGGCCGGTACTCGGCGAAGTGTTCGCGGTGCACCCTATCATTGATGAGCACCGGCGGGCGGTCCGTCCGCACCTGTCGCTGGCAATCACCGAAGCCTCGTTGAACGAGAGCGTCGCGTTCGTCTTCCGGTCCCCGGCGGGTATGCGCACGATGGTTCTGAGCTCGACAGCGGAACCAGAGGCGTGCCTGTTCGCTGAGATGGTGGAGTGGGCGAGGTTAGTGATCGGGGACGAACGGGACGCGAAGGCCACTGCCGAGGGCTTCGCACTCTCCGGGGTTCTGAATCAGACGGAGCGGTTGGCCCACGGGGAGAGGTGGGTGGAGCATGTTCGCCGCATACTTGTTGACCGGCACGGGCTCATCTCCCCGTCCGCGTGGCGTCGGCGCTTGGCCGTCGCCGAAGCAGTCCAGCGCGAACTCACATTCCGCGTCCGCCCTGCTGCGCCCGATGGTGTGGTGCCCGGCCTCGTAAACGTCGATACCCTATTGGCCCGTGCTCGCGAAGTTCGGGCGATGGACCCCGTGCGCTCGCAGAAGATGTTCGAGGAAGCGGAGCGGATCGCTGCGGCCCAAGGCGATGGAGCGGCGGCGGCGATGGCGCGGTATGGGATCGGAACCACGCTGCGCGAGCGCGGCAACAACCCGGCGGCGCTCGCCAGTTACCGCGCGGCAGAGGCGACGGCGCGGGCGGCGGGGGGCGGTGGAGTGCTGGGGCAAATCCTGCACGAGATTTTCAGGGTGCAGACCGGGTGGGCCGCGGCAGACGTTGAGGCCTTGGACACTGCCCGCGCCGCTCTCTCCGCGTACGGACCGCGACACCCGCGCATTCCGCATCTCGCCCACGACGTCGCATATTTTTGGATGTGCCGCGGGCGCTTCGCCGCGGCGCACAGGGTGATAGGCGAACTTCTCCCCCACTTCACGGGAGACGACGCACTGCAGGTGTGGGCGAACTTCGGATGGGCGGCGGGCGGGGCGGGGAGCGCGATGGAGTTCGAACGCGCATGGCAGTATGTGCACGCGTGCGTTTTGGTGGCGACACCTGCGGCAAATCTTCCGTTCGTGATGATCGCCCTCGCGAAAGGCGCGCTCTTACTGAACGACACCGTCCGTGCCGAGGACGCGGCAGAGCTGGGATTGGGGTATGCCTTGGCAAGCAACTCCTCCGAGGGCCAGATCGCGGCCGAGATGCTGTTGCAGGAGGTGCGGCACATGAGAAGGGCGGCGAAGGCGCAAGTTGCCGCTGCCGCCGCCCCGATCATTCACGCCCCAGACCTGCCGCTTGCGAAGGAGCTACGGGAGGCGATTCGCAGCTTTGCGCCCACGGCGGGCGCGGCCTGACGCGACGGGGGGGGCGCTTTTTCAGCAGCGACCACCGCCCCCAAGCTGGCCGTTGCGGCACGTCGAATCCGGCGGCGGGAGCACGCCCCCTTCGTCGTTCGTGGACCCGGCATCGCCACGAGGCGGGATCGTATCGCCGACGCTGAACGACGGGATGGCGGCCGGCGCTGCGGGCTTCGTGGGCGACTCCGAACACGCGACCACGGTCAGCACCAGGGCAGCGGCGATCAGGGACAAGCTGAATCTCTTCATGGGGGAGTTCTCCAGGCTTCGAGCGGGGGAGGATGGCGCGGGCCGCGGATGCACGTCCAGCACCTTGGGATGGGTGGCACGATTCGCGGGGCGAACCGTCACTCTCCCGTTGCCGTGCACCTGCCAAGAGTAGCAGGGGCACTGCCGCAATTTAGTGCAAGTGGACGGGGTGCGAAATGGAATCGTTGGCGCCCTTACGTGTGGAAACCCCCCGGTCTTCGGATGAAGACCGGGGGTTTCTTACTGATGGGGATGATCGGGCTTAGGACTTGGGGTTGAGTCGGAGGGCTGACGGGCGCGGTGTCTGCCGTGCCCGTCGCGGTCGTTCTACCCGTTGCATTCAACCCAGCGCCGCGCCGCGTCGGGCCCTTGCTCCGTACGGATGCGGCGATACTCCGCCATCCACTCGCGCGACTCCGCATCAGACGCCGCCTGTCCTTCCGTCTTGGGCTGCACGGCGAGAGGGGCGAGCACTGCCAGGGGGGCCAGCACACCGGCGCCGTTCGGATGGCGGTGCAGCTTGTAGGACACCCCGCCTATGGTGAGTGGCAGCGTGTAGTCGAACCGCCGCCACGTCGAACCGGACGGCAGTTCGCGCAGAAGCACGTCCCCAAGGAACGCTGTCTGGCGAACGGTGAGCGTGGCGGCGGTTCGACCGTTCAGCATAGAGAGGGCGAGCGCCTCGGCTTTCCCGTCTACCGCCTTGCCGTTGACGGGGCAGAAGAAGTACACGCTTCGACCTTGGTGCCCCCGGTGGAGGGGCACGTCGGGGTGCGTGCCGCCGCAGGATGCGCACGGACTAGCAGCCATTGGCGCGCCTGTTGGTGGCCCGAGTTAGGTAGGTGCGTTCGTGGGTCTTGCGGCGCTCGACGTACACCCCAAAAGCGGCCCACGCGTCCTTCTGCGCCTGCTCAGCGTCCGCCCGCGATCCGCACCGCCCGGCCGACTCATACTCAAGCCGGGCGGCGTAGGCCGCGTCCAGCGCCTCATCCATCAGCTTCCGCGTTGAGCGGGCGGCTCCGACCTTGGGCATTTTCTCGGCTCCCTTAGAAAGCAATCCGCAATTCGTACGTGCCGTCGGATTCGGGGGCGGCCTTGAACGCATCGCTGCCGTCCTTTAGGATCGCGCATTTGCCCTTGAGCCCGACGCGGACCCCGCCGACGATCTCCATCCCGCGTGCCCCGCAGAAAACCAGTTCTCCGCCGTACTTCCGGCGGCTGCACTCGCGCCACGTCCCGATCGCGTAGACGCGGGCATCCTTGCACCCCAGCGCCTGCGCAGCTTCGTACATCTTCCGAATCTCGGCGCGGGTGCGAGCAGTGCGGGACACCACCGTCGCAGATGGTTGATTGAAGATGTTGATCATATCGTCCGCCCCTCTTCTTGATTGTGACAGTCTGTCCCCACGCTCCTAAGTTAATGGGACGGATTGTCCTCGTCAAGGGTCTTGCGGGACGGATTGTCACGCCGCTACCTTTAGCGGCATGAACGGACCTGTCGGGGCATTCGTAAGGGCGGTGACGCCTAGCATGCGGGAGATGGCCGAGGCCGTGACGGCGCTCGGCCCACGGCCCGTGGGCTACAAGTCGTTGCGGAACGTGGCTTGGAATAGGGAGCCCAGCGCGGACGTGAGGAAGCAGATCGCCCGTTGGGGGTGGGCGCACGTTCGGGGGCTGATTGACCGGCTACTCTCGATGGACGCCGACGTTGCGGCCGATGAGGTGCAGGCGATCTTGGAGCAGCACGCGGACTTGCTGGCAAGTCCCGGTCGCGGCGCCGCGACCGACCCCGACTCCGTAACCTGACCGCGCCTGATGACGCTGTTTACGGCTCCTGCCCGTGCCTACTCACGTGCTCCATCCACTGAGACACAGGTACGGGCAAGGGAGGGTCGCAGCTGGTGCAGAGGAAGTGACCGCGAGGCACCGGGGGCCGGTTCATCGGTGCGCCCCCGTGGCCCGGACGTGAGCCGCGGTGCTTCGGCTTCGGCGCCCCAAGGAGCGACGCCGCGCGGACCGGCTGCACCAGCTCGGCCGTCGCCATCACCTGCAGGATCTCGTCTCGCACCCGGGCCCGCTCGCCGGGCATGACCAGGGCGGCCAGCTCCGACACCGCGTCCAGCAGCCGCCGGCCGGGATCGTCCCCCGCCCACCCCGCGTGCCACCTTCGCAGCTTCTTCAGGGTGGGTGTGTAGGGCTCCGCGCCCTCGATGAACTTCCGGAGCCCGGACGCGCTCACGTCCACGTCGCGGGCGACGGCTCGCAGGCTGGACCGCTCGACGGCCGCGACCACGGCCTCTCGTATGGTGTTGATCTGGGATTCGCTCATGACGGACAGGGTACACGCTTCAGGTGCAGGCGTGCAACCCCTGTCCGTTTTACGTCAGCAGGTGAGCAGGGCGCAGCTGCGTAGCTCTGGGGTCTGGCTCTGGGGGGTCTTAGCTCTGGGGTTTACGCCGCCACAAAGCAGGACCCCCGCCACTCGTGAGAGCGACGGGGGCCAGGCGGGGGGCTCTGCCGATTGAGCTAATGCGCGCGCCGGGCGCACGTCGCTGGATTCGAACCGGCATCTCCCCAAAGCGCGGGCGGGAATCGAACCCTGCTCTCCACCTCGTGAGGTGGGGCGACGCCAGCCGCTACCCGCGCACCACCCCATCGAAGAACGCGGAGCGGAGTCGAACCGCTCCCCCGGACGGTGCCGGGTTTCCGACCGCTTTCGCAGCGCTGCTACTTGCAGCAGTACAGCGCACCATGGCGCTCCCCCACGGGTTCCGCGTTCGGTTCGAATCATACCCGTGTGCGCCTCACAGGGTCAATACCTCACGCGGCCAGCGACAGCGCCGGCGGCGAGCCGCAGAAGCGGCGGCGGAACTCGGCGGCCCACGCGTCCGCCTTCCACGCCCACGGCGACAGCGCGGGCCCGATATCCCCGGTCTGCATGAAGCGCTGGAACTCCAGCACCACCGCCTCTTCCCACAGCTGCGCTTCGTACGGCGCGGAGCCGGGGCCGAAGCCGTCGGCCACCGCCCGGAGCGTCGGCGAGTAGGGGAAGCCCAGCTTCTCCGACACGAAGGTGTGGGCCAGCTCGTGCTCGCGGAGTGCATCCCGCACGGACCTGTAGCCCAGGTGCGCCGCGTAGTCCACGTTCGACATGGTGTGGTCGCGCGTCGCCGGGCACATCGCGCCGTCCGGCCATCGCGTTTCCAGGTAGCCATTCGCGTCGCGGTCGGGGTACTCGTGCACCTCGCAGCCGGCGAAGCGCCAGACGATGGGCGGTGGCGCGCTCACGACGCACGCTCCATGGAACGGCTCGCCAGCATCCGACGGGCAGTCTCGAGCATGATGCGGTAAACGCGCGCGTTCCGGGCTCCCCACGCGCCCGCCTCGCCGATGCTCACGCGCAGCCCGAACGTTTCCTTTACCGCCCACGCCACGGCCGGCGAGCGGCAGAGCCCGGCGTGGCAGTGCACCACCACGGTGTGCGCTTCGGGGTGCCGCAGGATCAGGTCGTAGATCGCCCGCGCGTGGCGTTCGCCGAACAGGTCCGCATCGTAGCCACGCCCCACGTACTCGTCGCCCATGTCGTAGAAGTGCAGCCGCAGCACCTCCGCCCAGCCGGGGCGAAGCGCAGCCTCGCGTTCCTCGTCGGTGATCGACACGCACAACTCACCCGGCGTGGGGATGTACCGGCGCGCGGCGGCTTCACTCAGCGCCACGACAGAGACGAGCCCCGCGCTCACTTGATCCTCCACAGCCGCGCATCATCGTACAGCCCCGGCTCCCCGGCTACGCTCAGATGCAGGTGCTTCGTGTGCTTGTTCGGGCCGGTGTAGGGCGTCCACGTCCACGGCGCGGTGCCGTCCTTGGCGCGGTAGCTTCGGCACATCCGCCCCTCCCATATGATGTACTTGATGCGCGGGTCCCGGCTGGCCACCAGCGCCAGCGCCAGGCGGCCGCAGTCGGGCCCGTTCCGGGGATCGTGCGTCACGTCCAGCGCCGTGACCACGCGGTCCGCGTTCGGGTTGTGGTCCGACTTCCGGTCGGCGTGCGCCGCGTCGCCGATCGTGCCGTCGTGCACCTTGCTCCGGTTCGGGTGCGCCGCGTTCAGCTGCCGGAGCAGCGTGCGCAGGCTCTCCGCGGTGCGCCACGCGGGCACCTTCACGGGCGGTTGGGGCACGTCTTCCAGGTGCCCGGCGCTGGCCCACCCTGCACCCGCAGGTGCGGCGACGAAGAGCCACTTCCCGTCCAGCGACAGGCCGTGCACCGTGGCGACCTGGCCGCCCTGCAGGCGCTTTCCGGTGTCGGTGCTCGGCTCCGGGGAGGGCAGGGTGCGCAGGATCAGCGCGGTTGCGGTGGAGCGTACGCTGTGCGTGCTCATCGTCCGGTAACCAGTGAGGCAGGGTCAAGCGG
>NZ_DATBNB010000546.1 GCF_036554565.1 Longimicrobium sp.
CTGGGAAGATACGTGCGGTCGGTGTTCACGAACCAGTTCATGAAGCCGTACGTGGGCTGCGCGGGCGTGGGCGTCGTCGCCATCCGCACCCACTCCTCCGACAGGATGCGGCGGTCGCCCCACCGGCCGCGGCGCAGCGTCAGGTAGCCGAAGCGGGCCATGTCGCGGGCGTTGATGAACATCCCGCCTCCCCAGTGCCCCCCGCCGCTAACGGACTGCACGGCCTGCCCATCCATCAGCACCCACGAGTTGTCGTAGCCCGTCCAGCGCCAGGTGGTCGAGGCGCCGATGGGGTCCATCACCTGCTCACGCAGCACCTGCGGCAGCGGCCGGCGCCACACGTTGAGGGCGGCGAGCGCCAGCAGGTTCACGCGAACGTCGTTGTACTCGTAGGCCGCGCCGGGCTCGCTCCGGGGGCGCGTCAGCCACTCCTGCGGGTTCTGCAGCGGGCGGTCGGCCCAGTCGGGCTTGCCCCAGAGCGTGCCCTCCCAGTCGCTCACCTGGCGCAGCAGGTGGTCCCAGGTGATGCGCCGCTCGCGTTCGTTGTCGAACAGCCGCATCGCCCTGCCCTCGCCCAGGCCGCCGGCGTGGCGGTTGCCGCCCTCGGGCGGAATGACGAATACGGGCGCCATGTACGGGTCCACGGGATCGTTCACCGAGCGGATCATCCCGCGGTCCACCGCCAGGCCCACCACGGTGGAGACGAAGCTCTTGGTGACGCTGAACGTCATGTCCACGCGCCGGGGATCGCCCCACTCGGCCACGATGTAGCCGTTGCGGATGATGATGCCCGTCGCGTCGCCGCGCTCGGCGAACGGACCCACGGGCTCCCCGAATGGCTCGCGCCCGAACGTCTGGTGGTGCGCCAGCTCCAGGTCGCGCGGCGCGGTGCTCTCGTTCGCCCGCGCGAACGCCACGGCGGAGTCGATGAGCGCCGCGTCCATCCCCACCTGCTGCGGCGTGCGCCGCTGCCAATCCTCACCCGGGCCAGGGTAGTAGACGGCGCCGCGCTGCGCTTGCGCAGAGGACGCGACGAGGAGTGCGAGGGCGATGCAGTTGATCTTCATACGCAGCACGGCTGGTTCCTGCTCGGGTTACGCTTGCGACAGTTTCTCTTATTCCTATACACGCGGCTCCCCAGCGAGGGCAAGGTGGCGCAAGGTGCTTTACGTTCGGAGTGGACGGTTCTACTTTTCGTGAAAGCGTCCTCGGGAGGAGCAATGCGCGAGTCCAGACTGAACAGCAAGTCGCAAATCGTCGTCCCCGCGTCCGTGCGGCATCTGGGCCTTGAACCCGGCGACAGGGTCAGGTTCGAGCCGCATGCCGAGGGGTACCTTCTTCTCAAATCCCAAGACGCCCCGTCATGGGTCGACCAACTGGTGTCGTTAGGCGGTGGCGAACTGCGTGGGTACGCCGAGCAACTGCTGCGCGAACGTCACGCGGAAGTTGACGAGTGCCGCGTTAGCGACGAGCCGATGACTTAGCGGCAGCGGATGGAAGCCTTCCGCGGAGACCAGTGGAACGGCGCTGGGACGAACTTCGGCGCGATCGCGACACATGCGATCTAGACGGCACCTGACCGGCTCGCCAACTGGGCGGGCCGGTTGTAGTTTGGGGCTGATTGCGGCGGACGCGGCTACAGGGCAGGGGATGATGCAACTGGATCCCAGCATTCTGGAAAAACGCGAGGTGATCAAGCGCATCGCGGCGGAGCACGGCGCGGGCAACGTTCGCATCTTCGGCTCGCGTGCGCGCGGCGATGCAAGGCCGGACAGCGACGTAGACCTGCTCGTCGAGCCGGGTCCGGCGATCAGCTCGTGGTTTCCCGCCGGGCTCGTGCTGGACCTCGAGGAACTGCTCGGGTTTCGAGTGGACGTCGTGACGGATCGGGGTTTGCGCCCGGAACTGCGGGACAGGGTGATGGGCGAAGCCGTTCAGCTGTAACGGAGCAAGTTCCCGAGTTGAAGGCAGAAGTCGAAAAGATGCTCGATGAGCTCCCCGGGAGCTGATCGCACACAGGCGCAATTCATCGACGGAATCGCGTGTTCAAGAAGATCCTGGTTGCCAACCGCGGAGAGATCGCGCTCCGCGTCATCCGCGCGGCGCACGAGCTGGGGGTGCAGGCCGTCGCCGTGTACTCCGAGGCCGACCGCCTGGCGCCCCACGTGCTGGCCGCCGACGAGGCGTACCTGATCGGCCCGGCGCCCAGCGCGCAGAGCTATCTGAAGGTCGACGTGCTCATCGACGTCGCCAGGCGCTCCGGCGCCGAGGCCATCCACCCCGGCTACGGCTTCCTTTCCGAGCGGGCCCACTTCATCCAGGCCGTGCGCGACGCGGGGCTCGTGTTCATTGGCCCGTCGCCCGAGGCGGTGACGGAGATGGGCGACAAGACGGCGGCGCGGCGGCGGGTGATCGCGGCCGGCGTGCCCGTGGTCCCCGGCACCAAGGACGCGCTGGTCGATGCGGCCGAAGCGCGGAAGGTAGCGGGCGAGATCGGCTATCCGGTGCTGCTGAAGGCGGCGGCGGGCGGCGGCGGCAAGGGGATGAGGATCGTCCGCGGCGAGGACGAGATCGAGCGCGCCTTCGAATCCGCCGGCAACGAGGCCCAGGCGGCGTTCGGCGACCGCTCCGTGTACGTGGAGAAGTTCCTGGAGGGGCCGCGCCACATCGAGATCCAGCTGCTGGCCGACCGGCACGGCAACACGCTGCACCTGGGCGAGCGCGAGTGCAGCATCCAGCGCCGCCACCAGAAGCTCATCGAAGAGGCGCCCTCGCCCGTCCTGTCGCCGGAGCTTCGCGAGAAGATGGGCACGGCCGCGGTCGAAGCCTGCAAGCGCGTCGGCTATTCGAGCGCCGGCACCATCGAATTTCTGCTCGACGAGGACGGCAGCTTCTACTTCATGGAGATGAACACGCGCATCCAGGTCGAGCACCCCGTGACCGAGATGGTCACGAGCTTCGATTTGGTGAAGGAGCAGATCCGGGTGGCCGCGGGCGAGCCGATCAGCTTCCAGGGCGACGGGCGCCGGCTTCGCGGGCAC
>NZ_DATBNB010000547.1 GCF_036554565.1 Longimicrobium sp.
CGCCGTGGCGTACGTCACGTTCCCCGCGATCCTCCTACCGTGCTCCCAGAGCGTCAGCGACAGGTCGACCTGCGCCGTCGCCTGGTCGAACGAGGCCGGTGCCGCCGCTCCCCCGCCCGGCCGGCCCTGCGGCGCGGCCGGGCCTATGGGCCCCATCGGCGCCTGTGCGAGGCCGGGGAGCCCGGCGCCGCCGCCGGTGGCGTTCTGCCAGGTGAAGATCGCCTGGAAGAGCGGCGCGTATGCAATGCTCCGCGCGGGGTGAACCAGCTCCACCACCTGCTCGAAGGGGATGTCCTGGTTCTGCTGCGCGCCGAGCGCCCGCTCCTTCACCCGGGCCAGCAGATCCGCCACCGTGGGCGCGTCGGAAAGCTCCACGCGCACGGGGAGCATGTTGACGAAGAAGCCGATCAGCGCCTCGATCTCTTCCCGCCCGCGGTTGGCCGTGGGCGTGCCGACCACCACCTCGTTCTGCCCCGAGAGGCGGGCAAGCACCGCCGCCCAGCCGGCCAGCAGCGTCATGAAGAGCGTGGTCCCGTGGCGGCGGGAAAGCTCCTTGAGCGCGGCCGAGAGCGTCTCGTCGAGCCCGATGTCGATCATCCTGCCGGTGAAGTCCTGCCGCGCCGGGCGGGGACGATCGATCGGCAGCTCCAGCAGCTCGGGGGCGCCGGCCAGCGCCTGCGTCCAGTACTCCGCCTGCTCGCGAAGGACCTCGCCCTCAACCCATCGGCGCTGCCAGGCCGCGTAGTCGGCGTACTGCACCGCGAGCGGCGGGAGCGGATCGGGCCGGCCCGTGCGGAACGCTCCGTAGAGGGCGCCCAGCTCGCGGGTGAACACCCCCACGCTCCAGCCGTCGGAAGCGATGTGGTGCATGGTGATGAGCAGCACGTGGTCGTCGCCGCCGATCTGCACCAGGCGGCCGCGGATCAGCGGCCCGCGCTCCAGGTCGAACGGCGCGTCCGCCTCCTCCTCCATCAGCCGCCGAAGCTCCGCCGGCCCTTCGGCACGGCCGCGGAGGTCGTGTTCCACGAGCGGGAACGGGCTCTCCTCCGCCGGCACGATCCGCTGCACCGGCGCCCCGTCCACCTCGGCGAAGACGGTACGCAGCGCCTCGTGACGGGCCAGGATGCGGTCCAGCGCCCGCCGCAGGGCGGCCCGGTCCACCTCGCCCCGCAGCCGCTGCCGCACGGGGATGTGGAACGCCGCGCCGGCGGCCGCCAGGCGTTCCACGAACCACAGGCGCTGCTGCGCGAAGGAGAGCGGCAGATCTCCCCCGCGCTCCACCGGCTCGATCGGCGGCAGCTCGGCGCGCAACGCGGTTTCCAGCTCGCGCGCGAAGTCGGCCAGCACGGGCCGGGCGAACAGGTCACGCAGCGCAACCTGCACGGCCAGCCGCTGCCGCACCCGCGAGATCACCTGCACCGCCAGCAGCGAGTGCCCGCCCAGGTCGAAGAAGCTGTCCTGGCGCCCCACCCGCTCCACCCGCAGCACCTCGGCCCAGATGTCGGCCAGCGCCTGCTCGGTCTGGGTCTCCGGGGCCTCGAAGCCGCGCGTGGCGAGCGCGTCGCCCTCGGGCGCGGGGAGCGCCCTGCGGTCCACTTTGCCGCCGGCGGTCACCGGAAACGCCTCCAGCCGCACGAAGGCCGCCGGCACCATGTACGGCGGCAGCCGGCCCGCCAGGTGCGCCCGCAGCGATTCCACGTCCAGCCCCTCGTCGGCCAGGCAGTACGCCACCAGCCGCCGGTCGCCGGGCTCGTCCTCGCGCGCCATCACCACCGCGTCGCGCACGGCCTCGTGCTCGGCCAGCCGCGCCTCGATCTCGCCCAGCTCGATGCGGAAGCCGCGGATCTTCACCTGGAAGTCGGTGCGGCCCAGGAACTCGATGGTCCCCTCCGGCCGCCACCGCCCCAGGTCGCCCGTCCGGTACAGCCGCGCCCCCGGCTCACGGGAGAACGGGTCGGGGACGAAGCGCTCCGCCGTCAGCCTCGGACGGTCCAGGTAGCCGCGCGCCACCTGGGCCCCGCCGATGTACAGCTCGCCCGACACGCCCACCGGCACCGGACCGCCCCGCGCGTCCAGCAGGTACACGCGCGTGTTCGCCACCGGCCGGCCGATGGAGCGCCAGGTGGCGGGATCGTTCACGATCTCGCGCATCGTGGCGTTGACCGTGGTCTCGGTGGGGCCGTACGTGTTCAGGAGCGGCGGGCGGTACCCGTCCCTCGCGAACCACGCCTGCAGCGCCGTGGGCTCGACCGCCTCGCCGCCGATGGCCAGCAGACGCACGCACGACGGGATGGCTGCCGAGGGCTCGTCCAGCAGGAGCTGCCAGAAGCGCGTCGGGAGATCCGCCACCGTCACGCCGTTCTCCGCGCACCGGCTCCAGAAGGCGTGCGCGCCCTCCAGCCATGCCTCGGTGCGCAGCACCAGCGCCGCCCCGGTGAGCAGCGCCCCGAAGATTTCCTCCACCGCGGCGTCGAAGGCGACGGAGGCGAACTGCAGGACGCGGTCGCCCCCCGTCAGGCCGAACCCTGCCTGGACGGCCGCGACCTGCCGCCCCACGGCGCGGTGGGTGACCATCACCCCCTTGGGCCGCCCGGTGGAGCCCGACGTGTAGATCACGTACGCCAGGTGCTCCGACTGGAGCGCTCCGCGGCCCAGGTTCGTTTCCGGGCCTGTCCACGCTGACGAGCCGGAGTCGAGATCGAGCACCGGCACGCCCGTGCCCGCGAAGCGCGCGGCGAGCGACCCGTGCGCGAGCACCGCCACAGGCGCACTGTCCTCCAGCAGCCAGCGCAGCCGCTCCTCCGGGTACGCCGGGTCCAGCGGGACGTACGCGCCGCCCGCCTTGAGCACGGCCAGCAGCCCCGCCACCATCTCCGGCGTGCGCTCCGCGCAGATCGCCACGCGCGTGTCCGGGCCCACACCCCCGGCGCGCAGCCGGTGCGCAAGCCGGTTGGCCCGGGCGTTCAGCTCCGCGTACGTGAGCGACCCGCCCTCAGAGACCACGGCGATCGCATCAGGCGTCTCCTCCGCCCGCCGCTCGAAGAGCTCGTGCACGCACACGCCGTCCGGCGCGACGAGCTCGGTCGCGTTCCACTCCTCCACGACCCGCGCGCGCTCCGCCGGCGACATCAGCTCCAGCCGCGCCACGCTCCGGCGCTCGTCCGCCACCATCTGCGCGAGCACCCGCCGCAGGTAGCCCACGTGGCGCTCCACCGTTTCCCGATCGAAGAGCGCCGTCGCGTACTCCAGCGACCCGGAGATCCGCCCGCCCCGCTCGGAAAGCGTCAGCGCCAGGTCGAACTGCGCCGACGCTTCCATGGGCGCAGCCGCCTGCGCGGCCGCTGCCGGCCCGGGCGCGGGCGCCCCCCCCGCGGGGGCCAGCGCCAGCCCCGAAAGCTCCAGGCTGCGCTCGGGCATGTTCAGCCAGTTGAACATCACCTGGAAGAGCGGCGTGTGCGCCAGGCTGCGCACCGGCTGCAGCAGCTCCACCACCTGCTCGAACGGGATGTCCTGGTGCTGCTGCGCTTCCAGCGCCCGCT
>NZ_DATBNB010000548.1 GCF_036554565.1 Longimicrobium sp.
CGCCGGCCGTGCGGGTTTCGGCGATCAGGTCGTCGGCGCTCTCGCCCCGGCGCCTGCGCTCGCCCACCTGCTGGCTGACGGCGTTGCGGCGGGCCTTGAGCTCGTCGCCCTCGCCGATCAGCGCGCGCCGCTCGGCGTCGAGGGCCAGCACGCGATCGATCGCTGCGCTGGTTTCGTCGCCCTTGCCGCGCGCGGCCAGCCGCTGGCGGACGGCGCCGGGGTCCTGCCGGATCAGCCGAACGTCGATCATCAGTCGGCGAGGCGCTCGTCGTCGCAGTTTTCGTTCAGCACCACCGCCAGGCGCACCGTCTGCGCCGCCGCGTCCAGCGCCGTCACCTTGGCCTTGGCGTACGTCTGGCAGCGCTGCACGCCGTTGCTCCAGGGACGCGAGCGCATGATGTAGGTGGCCTTCAGCACCAGCGGCACGGCTTCTTCCCCGTAGTCGGCGCCGCTGCGGGGCGCCTCGCGCAGGGCGTCGAAGTCGCGGGTGGAGCGGCCGATCTCGGCGCCGCTCCCGCTCCCGATGGGCACGAAGGGGCGCAGCACCAGCTGGCCGCCCACCACGCGGACCGTGAAGTCGTAGCGGTCGGCGTCGGCCGGGGTTTCCGGAAAGCTCTCCAGCGGGCCGCCCAGCCCCTGGGGAACCAGGTTGATGGCCGTGGCCAAGGTGGTGGCGCTGGTGGCCGCGGCAAGCGAAACCGTGTCGGCGCGGAGCCGCGGCTCGCCGAAGAACGAGTTGCCTTCGCAGGCGCTGAGCGCGCCGGCGAAAGGAAGAACGAGCACAAGAGCAAGGAGCGAAAGTCGCACCGCCGGATCCCTCCAGGAGCGGCCCGGCCCGCGCGCGCTGCGCGGGTGGACGCGTGAAAAAAACAGCGCCGCCACGAGGGCGGGCGCGCGGGTAACCATAGGGGGCGGCGGGAGCGCCCGTCAAGGTGGCCGCCCGGTTTTCCAGGGTTGACGCGGGGCCGCGCCCGCCGGTACGTTGCTCGCGTTCCACCGGCCCTTTTCACCACGGCGGAGAGCGCGCGAAATGCCCCAGCTCGAGACGGCCCTTTCCTCGCTTCGCGGCCACCCGGGGGTGCAGCACGTGCTGGTGCTGGGCCACGACGGCCTGCTGATCGCGCACCAGGGCGAGGGACCGCTCGACGCCGAGACGGTGTCGGCCATGGTGCCGGGCGTGGCCAGCGCCGCCTCGCAGCTGGGACGCGCCGCCGGCGCGGGCCCCGCGTCGGTCGTGGCCGCCCGGCTGGAGCACGGCGTGGTGCTGGTGTCCACCCTTTCGCCCGAGGTGCTGCTGGCCGTGCTGCTGGGCGAGGGCGTGGGCTTCGCCCCGCTGCTGCGCGAGCTGGCCGACCGCCGCGACGAGCTGGCCGCGCTGGTGTGAGCGATACAACCCCGTCCGCGCCCACCCGGTTCCCTTCGCACCGCCGGACCTCATGACCCAAACTCCCGACGGCGGGCCGCGCCGCGTGCTCGTGGCCGACGACGAGCCCCACATCGGCCGCATCATCCAGATGAAGCTCGAGCAGGGGCCGTACGAGGTGACGCTGGTGGCCGACGGGCGCGCGGCGCTCGACGAGCTGCAGGGCCCCGAGCCCATCGACGTGGTGCTGCTGGACATCATGATGCCGTACGCCACCGGGCTGGAGGTGCTGGCCGAGGCGCGCCAGCTGCCGCACCGGCGCGACACGCCCATCATCATCCTTACCGCCAAGGGCCAGGACGCCGACCGCCGGCAGGCCCTGGAGCTGGGCGCCACCGACTTCTTCACCAAGCCCTTCAGCCCCAAGAAGCTGCTGGCCCGGGTGGACGAGCTGTTCGGCGGCCCCCCCGCCGGGGAGGACGACGAATGACCGCCGGCGGGCCTCACCTGTGGACGGTGATCCTGGCCGGGGGCGTGGGCTCGCGCTTCTGGCCGGTGAGCACCCCGCGCCGCCCCAAGCAGCTGCTTCCGCTGGCCTCGGACCAGCCGCTGATCCGCGACACGGTAGACCGCATCACGCCCCTGATCCCGCCCGAGCGGCTGCGCATCCTTACCGGCGCGCACCTGGCGGAGCCGCTGCTTTCCGTGCTCCCCGAGCTGGACGGCGGAAACCTGCTGCTGGAGCCGCGCGCGGCGGGAACGGCGCCGGTGCTGGCGTGGGCCGCCGCCGAGCTGGAGCGGATGGACCCCGGCGCGGTGATGGTGTCGCTGCATGCCGACCACGTCATCCATCCCCCGGAGGCGTTCCGCGCCCTGATCGCCCGCGCGGCGCAGCTGGCGGCCGGCCACCGCCGCCTGTTCACCATCGGCGTTCCGCCCACGCGGGCGGAGACCGGGTACGGCTACATCCACCTGGGCGCGCCGCTGTCCACCCTGGACGGCGACGCGCACCCGGAGCCGGGGAACGCGGTGGCCGAGTTCGTCGAAAAGCCCGACCGTGAGACGGCGGAGGGGTACCTGGCGGCGGGGACGTACCTGTGGAACACGGGCCTGTTCGTGTGGCGCTGCGCGGACCTGCTCGACGAGCTGGACCGGCACGCGCCGGAGTTCGCCGGGCTCGTCCCCCTGCTGCGCCGGGGCGGCCCCGATGCCACGGCCGAGTTCTTCGCCCGGGTGCCCACCATCTCCATCGACGAGGCGCTGCTGGAGCGCTCGGACCGGGTGGGCGTGGTGCGCGCGACCTTCGCCTGGGACGACGTGGGCGCGTGGGACGCGGTGGCGCGCACGCGCACCCCCGACGAGGCGGGCAACGTTCTCCTGGGCGAAGCCCACGCGGTGGACAGCACCGGGTGCATCCTGTACGCGGACGCCGGCCCCGTGGTCGCCTTCGGATTGACCGACGTGGTGGTGGTCCGCACGGAGGGCGTGGCCTTCGTGGCCCAGCGCGAGCGCCTGCCGGAGCTGAAGTCGATGCTGGAGCGGCTGCCGGAGGCGCTGCGGAAGCTGGACTGAACTGCAGTGCGTGAGTGCGTGAGTGCGGAAGTGGCCCTGGTGCGCACTTCCGCACTCGTCGTTTTCCCGGATGCCAACCCGCAACTGCAACAGCATTCACGCGGAGGCGCGGAGGAACTGACGAGTCGCGGAGGAACTGCGGCGCGCCTCCGCGGCTCTCCGTGCACCTCCGCGCCTCCGCGTGAAATCGGTTGACGGAACTGCGGTAGTCCGGATCGTGCAGAGGGGCGCGCCCGAACTCACGCACTCACGCACTCACGCACTATCCCTTCCATGCTTTCCCTGATCCTCTTCGACGACGCGATTTCCCGCGGGTGGCAGCCGTTCGCGCTCACGCGGCCGGGTGGCGAGCTGGCGTTCGGCGCCCTGTCCATGCGCCGCCGCGCCGAGCGGGTGTTCGGCGCGCGGTGCGTTGCGCACCTCGCGGCGGATCACCTGGTGGGCTTCGCCGAGGGTGATTCTCCCCCGGTCATTGGCTACGCGGACGCGCCGGCGGAGGGCGAGCGGCTGTTCCTCTCGGCCCGCGCGGTGCCGGCCTGGGGGAGCGGCGAGGTGTGGAAGGCCCGGCGCGGCGGGGCCGGGCCCATCCTGGTGAACGGCGAGGTGGCGGGCTGGTTCGCGCCCGACGGCACTCCCGGCCCCGACGCCCGCTTCTTCGACGCCCCGCCCACCATGCTGGACCGCACCGGCGCGGTGGAGCTTGCGGGGCGGATGATCGGCCCCGTGTGGGAGCTGATGTCGGGGAACGGCGACCAGCTGACGATCGACATCCAGTCGCTCTTCCCGGAACCTCTCGCCGTCGACCTCCCCGCGGGCGCGCACCGCATCGGGGATCACTCGCTGGTGCTGGGCGAGGGCGTGCGCATCGAGCCGGGGGTGGTGCTGGACCTGTCCTCCGGGCCCGTGTGGCTGGACGACGGGGTGACCGTGCGCGCGTTCACCCGTCTCGCCGGTCCGGCCTACGTCGGGCGCAACAGCACGGTGCTGGGCGGCCCGCTGGAGCAGGTGACCATCGGCCAGGGGTGCCGCATCCGGGGCGAGTTCGCCGAGAGCGTGTGCCTGGACTTCGTGAACAAGGCGCACGACGGCCACATCGGCCACGCCTACCTGGGCGCCTGGGTGAACCTGGGCGCGGAGACGACGAACAGCGACCTGAAGAACAACTACGGCAGCGTGCGCCTGTGGACGCCGGAGGGGGAGCGCGACACGGGCGAGATCAAGCTGGGCTGCTTCCTGGGGGACCACGTGAAGACGGGGATCGGCCTGCTGCTGAACACGGGCACGGTCGTGGGCGCGGGAAGCAACCTGTACGGCGCCGCCATGCCGCCCAAGTACGTCCCGCCGTTCAGCTGGGGCACCGGGGACGAGCTGACGGCGTACCGGGCCGACAAGTTCCTGGACGTGGCCAAGCGGGCGATGGCGCGCCGCAAGGTGCAGATGGCCGGCAGCTACGCCGAAGCCCTGAAACGCGCCTGGACCCTGGCCCGCGGCGGCGAAGGCTGACGCGCCGATCCACCGCGCCCGGACAGGGTTAGACGCTCTCCCCCACTTCGATTACATTTGGAGCAGGGGAGAGCGTTTCTCCGTTCTTCACTTTCGCACTCCCGCACTTTCGCACTCTCGCACTTCCTTGAACGTCACCATCCTGGGCAGCGGCAGCCGCGGAAACGCGATCCTGGTGGAATCCGGCGACACCCGCCTCCTCGTGGACGCCGGGTTCAGCGGGCGCGACCTGGAACGCCGGCTGGCGGAGGTGGAGGTGGACCCCGCCTCGCTGACCGCCCTGCTGGTGACGCACGACCACGGCGACCACACCCGCGGGATGGGCGTGGCCGCGCGGCGGTGGAACGTGCCGCTGTACCTGACGGAGCTCACCCGCAATGCCTGCCGCCAGCTGCTGGACGGCAGCGAAGAGGTGCGGACGTACGAGAGCGCGTCGCCGGTGGAAATCGGCGGGCTGGTGGTGACGCCGTTCCTGACGGTGCACGACGCCATCGATCCCGTTGCGGTGACGGTGACGGAGGCGGGAACGGGCGAGAAGCTGGGGATCGCCACCGACCTGGGTCGCGCGACGGCGGGGGTGCGGCACGCCCTGCGGTGCTGCGACGTGCTGGTGCTGGAAAGCAACCACGACGAGATCCTGCTGCGCGAAAGCCCCTATCCCTGGTCGGTCAAGGCGCGCATCGGCGGAAGCCACGGCCACCTTTCCAACCGCGCCGCCGGCGAGCTGGTGACGGAGCTGTTCCACGACGGCCTCTGCGCCGTGGTGCTCGCCCACCTGAGCGAGAACGCCAACGAGCCGTCGCTGGCCAGGGAAGTGGTGGGCCAGGCGCTGGCCAGGCGGCGCTTCTCCGGGATGCTCGACGTGGCAGCCCAGGACCGCCCGATGGCCCCCATCGACGTCACGCGCCTGAAGGCCCTGCGCCTGCCGCCGCAGATGGCGCTGTTCTAGCTCCGCCGGAAGGGCTGTTTCACGCAGAGGACGCAGAGAAAACGGAGAGAACGCAGAGAAAAGCATTCTTTTTCTCTGCGTCCTCTCTTTCCCCTCTGCGACCTCTGCGTGAAACTGCAGTTGCTTCAGGCCGCCTTCTCCTCTTCTTCGCGGCGCTTGCAGTCCAGGCAGTAGCGCGCATGCGGCAGCGCCTCCAGCCGCTGAAAGGGAATTTCGTTCTGGCAGCCGTGGCAGATGCCGAACGCCTCGGGCTCGGTGTACAGCCGGCGCAGCGCCTCTTCGATGCGGTACAGGTACCGCCCTTCCTTGCTGGCGAACAGGAACGACTTCTCCCGCTCCATGGCGTCGGTGCCCTGGTCGGCCATGTGGAACGAGTAGCTGGAAAGGTCCGCGTCGGCAGAGTCGCGGCTGACGGAGTGCTGCTGGAAGCGGCCGATGGAACGCCTGATCTTGTCGCGCTCGCGCACAAGAAGACGCTCGATGGATTCGATTTGGGTCCGATCCATGTCGCCTGTCTCGACTGTCACTGGTGTGGCCCGGCGCAGGAAGCCCCGGAGCGGGGCGCGCCCGAATTCGAACGAACATCCGTTCCCGGCAGAGGTGCGGAACAGCCGGGAAATGTAGCATCAAATGGGGCGCGCGTTCAAGTGCGCCCCCCGGGCCTCCGCTTCAGCCGCCGAAGAAGCGCTCCATGTAGCGCACCACGTCGTTGCCGTTGGCCCACAGCATCAGCCCCACCACGATGATCAGCCCCACGTGCGAAAGGCGGATGCGGGCCTCTACCGAGAGAGGCCTGCCGCGCACGGCCTCCACCAGCAGGAACATCAGGTGCCCGCCGTCCAGGATGGGGATGGGGAGCAGGTTCAGCACGGCCAGGTTCACGGAAAGCAGCGCCAGGAACTCCAGGAAGCTCCATCCGCCCTGCTGCGCGCTCTGCCCCGACGCCTCGCCGATGGAAAGCAGGCCGCCCAGGTTGCGCGGCGACAGCGCGCCGGTCACCAGGTCGCGCAGCGTGGTCAGCAGCAGCTCCACCATCGCCACCGTCTGGTGCCATCCGTGGACGATCGCCGCTCCGAACCCCATCTTGCGGTAGTGGATCAGCGGAAGCTCCTGCGCGCCGATCTTGCCCACCATCCGCTTCTGCCCGTCCACCTTTTCCTCTTCGGCGTCGGGCGTCATCACCACCGAAACCCGCTTGCCCCCACGCTCCACCTCTACCTGCAGGGGCTTGCCCGGGCTGCCGCGGAAGCGCTCCACCGCCTCGTGCCACGCGACGACCCGCTGTCCGCCGATCGCCACGATGCGGTCGTTCGGCTTCAGCCCCGCCTTCGCCGCGGGGCGGTCGGGAAGCACGATGGCGAACACGGGGGGGCTGTAGGGACGCAGCGCGCCCTGTACGCTGTCGCGGCTGGGGCCGGCGGCGGGAAGCTGCAGCGTCACCGGCGCGCCGCCCTGCACCCCCAGCTGCACCGGTCCCGCGGGAAGGTCGGCCAGCCGCTCCTGCATCTGGTTGTAGTCGCCCACCGGCCGGCCGGCGACGGAAACCACCTCAGCGCCGACGGGAATCTGCCGCACCTGCGCCGCGCTGCCGCCCAGCTCGTGCATGGGCGCCAGCCGCCGCGTGCCGATGTACGGCTCGCCCTGGCCCGCGGCCAGCACGATGTTGGCGAGCAGGGCGAAGACCAGGTTCATGATCACCCCGGCCGAGATCACCCAGGTGCGCGCCCAGATGGGCTTGGCGTCGAAGGTCCGCGCCGGGTCCACCGGGGGCGCCTTTTCGCCGCCTTCCAGCACCTCCATCGCCTCGTCGTCCTCCATCCCCGCCATCTTCACGTATCCGCCCAGCGGGATGGCCGAGATCACGAAGTCTGTTTCGCCCCACTTGAAGCCGGTCACGCGCGGCCCCAGCCCCAGCGAAAAGGTGGGCGCGGCGATGTCCACCGACTTGGCGGCGAAGAAGTGCCCCAGCTCGTGGATGAGGATCAGTACGGAAAGAGCGACCAGGGTCGCGACGACAGTCAGCACGGGGCCAGCTGGTTCAGGAAATCGTCCGTGGCGCGCCGGGCCCATCCATCGGCCGCCAGCACGTCGTCCAGGGTGTCTACGGGGCCATTGGGCCACCGCTCCAGCGCGTCGGAGATGGCTTCGGCGATGCCGGGAAAGGTGCAGCGGCCGGCCAGGAACTCGGCCACGGCCACCTCGTTGGCGGCGTTGAACACCGCCGGCGCCGTCCCCCCCGCGCGCCCCGCCTGGAACCCCAGCGCAAAGGCGGGAAACCGGGCCGTATCCACCGCCTCGAAGGTCAGCGGCCCCCCCGCCACGGGGTCGTACCGCCGCGCCTGGTACGGCAGGCGCTCCGGGTGCGTCAGGGCGTAGAGGACAGGGATCTCCATGGTGGGAAAGCCCATCTGCGCCAGCACCGAGCCGTCCACCGTTTCCACCATCGAGTGGATGATGGACTGCGGATGGACGACGGCCTCGATGCGGTCGTACCCCACACCGAAGAGAAAGTGTGCCTCGATCACCTCCAGCGCCTTGTTGGCCAGCGTGGCGCTGTCGATGGTGACCTTGGAGCCCATGTTCCAGGTGGGGTGGCGCAGGGCGTCGGCGGGGGTGACGGCGGTGATGCGCTCCAGCGGCCACTCGCGGAAGGGCCCGCCCGAGGCCGTGAGCACCAGGCGGCGCACGTCCTCCGCCCGCGTGCCCGACAAACACTGCAGGATGGCGCTGTGCTCGCTGTCCACGGGGGTCAGCTCGCCCCCGCCGCGCCGGGCGGC
>NZ_DATBNB010000549.1 GCF_036554565.1 Longimicrobium sp.
GCCTTCACCCGCATGACGGGCGACCTGGTGAAGGCCATCCGCGGTTGCCCCCAGCCCATCATCGCCGCCATCGACGGGGCCTGCGTGGGTGCGGGCGCCATCCTGGCGATGGCGAGCGACCTTCGCATCGGCACGGCGCGGAGCAAGGTGGCATTCCTCTTCACCCGCGTGGGCCTCAGCGGCGCCGACATGGGCGCGTGCGCCATGCTGCCGCGCATCATCGGGCAGGGGCGGGCGAGCGAGCTGCTGTACACGGGCCGCTCGATGAGTGGCGACGAGGCGGAGCGCTGGGGTTTCTACAACCGCGTCGTGATGCCCGGCGACCTGATGGACGAGGCGCGCGCCCTGGCCCAGTCGCTGGCCGCGGGCCCCACCTTTTCTCACGGGATGACGAAGCGCTGCCTGCACCAGGAGTGGTCGATGGGCGTGGACGAGGCGATCGAGGCCGAGGCGCAGGCGCAGGCCATCTGCATGCAGACGGAAGACTTCGCCCGCGCCTTCCGCGCGTTCGCGGCGAAGGAGCGGCCGGTGTTCCAGGGGAACTAACCGGCGAGTGCGTGAGTGCGTGAGCAGCAAGAAAATGGAGGGGTCGGTGCGCTGCGGATCAAGCGGTGCGTGGCCCCCGGCGCCCCCCATCCCCAACCCTTCCCCCGCAAACTGCGCGGGGGAAGGGAGCCAGTGCCGTGTGGACGGGTAGTGCCGATGATATAGACAACGCGGCTGAACGACGGGAGGCGCAGATGGGGGATGCTTGGCCGAAACGGCCGTGGATGCGCGGGCGGACGCGTCAGATCCTGGAGGCCTCTCGTGCCCTGCGCGCGGATACTACGTACGCGGAAGGTGTGCTCTGGCAGGCTCTGCGCGGCGAAAGCGTTCCTGGCCTACGATTCCGGCGGCAGCACGCCATCGGGCGCGTAATCTTGGACTTCTACTGCCCAGCCGTGCGACTCGCGATCGAGGTGGATGGTGGCGTGCATGACGACGAAGCCCAAGCGGATCGGGATGGCGCTCGCACGGAAGCACTCGCCCATCTGGGAATCCGCGTGATCCGCTTTCGCAACGGGGAAATCGTCCAGCAACTGCCATCCGTGCTCGGCCGAATTCGGCAAACTGCAGCCGAGCAGCCCAGGGAGAAATCAGGCACCACGCCAGGCGCACCACACTAGCTCCCTTCCCCCGCGCAGTTTGCGGGGGAAGGGTTGGGGATGGGGGGCGGCCTGCGTCGCACCGGGCCTGCCTGCCCGCACCCGATCTTTTCTTTTGCCTTTTCGCCCCGTCATGCCCGATCGCACCTTCCTCTCCTGGCCGTTCTTCTCCGAGGAGCACCGCGCGCTCGCCGCGGAGCTGGAGGTGTTCGTGCGCCAGGAAGTGGCGTCGCTGCCGCACGTGGAGACCAGCGTGGACGCCGCCTGCCGCGCGCTCGTCCGCGTGTTGGGCGAGGGCGGCTGGCTGATGCACGCCGTCACCGCCCCGCATGGCGGCGCGCGCGAGCGGCTGGACGTTCGCACGCTCTGCCTGGTGCGCGAAACGCTCGCCCGCGCATGGGGGCTGGCGGACTTCGCGTTCGCCATGCAGGGGCTCGGCACCGGCCCCATCACCCTTTTTGGGTCGGACGCGTTGCGCGAGCGCTACCTGCCCCTGGTCGCCTCCGGCGAGCGGATCGCCGCGTTCGCCCTTTCCGAGCCGGACGCGGGGAGCGACGTGGCCGCGATGAGGACCACGGCGCGGCGGGTGGACGGGGGGTTCGTGATCGACGGCGTGAAGACGTGGATCAGCAACGCGGGGATCGCCGACCACTACGTCGTGTTCTGCCGCTATCCCGAGGCCGGCGAACGCGGCTACGCGGCCTTCGTCGTGGACGCCGACAACCCCGGGCTGCGCGTGGCCGAGCGCATCGACGTCATCGCGCCCCATCCGCTGGGCCGCATCGAGCTCACCGAGTGCCGGGTGAGTGCGGACGCGCTCGTCGGAGAGGCAGGCGCGGGGATGCGGGTGGCGCTGGGCACGCTGGACGTCTTTCGCCCCACGGTGGGCGCGGCCGCGCTGGGCTTCGCGCGGCGCGCGCTGGACGAGGCGCTGGGGTGGACGCGCGAGCGGCAGGCGTTCGGCAAGGCGCTCAACGAGTTCCAGCTGATCCAGGCGTTGCTCGGCGAGATGGCGCTGGAGGTGGATGCCAGCGCCCTCCTGGTCTACCGCGCAGCGTGGGCGCGCGACTCCGGCGCGGAGCGCATCACCCGCGAGGCGGCCATGGCCAAGCTGTACGCCACCGAGGCCGCCCAGCGCGTGATCGACACCGCCGTGCAGATCTTCGGCGGGCGCGGCGTGGTCAGCGGCGCGCCGGTGGAAACGCTGTACCGAGAGATTCGCGCGCTGCGCATCTACGAAGGCACCAGCGAAATCCAGAAGCTGGTGATCGCCGGCCAGTTGCTGAAGGACGAGGCGGCACGGTCCATTTGAGCGAGGCACGGTCCGCCGATTGCGCGTGATCGGCGTCCGGCATCCGCAGTCCCACTCCATCCCCGGATGGCGACCCATGGCGACCATGGAAACGCACGTCCCCGCCGAGCCCTCGGCGCACGTGGACACCTTTGCGCGCGACCACCTTCCTCCGCGCCACCTGTGGCCGGAGATGGACTACTCGGCGCTCCCCGAGCTGGCGTATCCGCCCCGCCTGAACTGCGCCGTGGAATTGCTGGACCGCATGGTGGAGAGCGGGCACGCGGACCGCACGGCGATCCTGTGGGACGGCGGGCGGTGGTCGTATCGGGAGCTGGTGGAGAAGGCGAACCGCATCGCCGCCGCGCTGCACGATCTCGGCCTCGTCCCGGGCAACCGGGTGCTGCTGCGCGGCCCCAACACGCCGATGATGGCGGCTTGCTGGTTCGGCGTGCTCAAGGCCGGAGGCGTCGTGGTGGCCACCATGCCGCTGCTGAGGCCGCGCGAGCTTGCCCACATCGCCCAGAAGGCGATGGTTCGCTTCGCCCTGTGCGACCACCGGCTGCTGGGCGATCTCGTCGCCGCGCGCGGCCAGGCGCCCGTATTGGAGCGCGTCCTGGCGTGGGGCGGAGAGGGCGACGACTCGCTGGATGCGCTGATGGAGCGGCACACGGGCGAGTTCGGCGCGGTGGACACGGCGGCGGACGACGTGGCGCTGATCGCGTTCACCTCCGGCACCACGGGCCAGCCCAAGGGCGCCATGCACTTCCATCGCGACGTGCTGGCGGCGTGCGACTGCTTTCCCAAGTACGTGCTGAAGCCCACGCCTGATGACGTGTTCTGTGGCTCGCCCCCGCTCGCATTCACCTTCGGGCTGGGCGGAATCCTGATCTTTCCGCTGCGCGTGGGCGCCACGGCATTGCTGATCGAGCAGCCCACGCCGCCCAACCTGCTGAAGGCCATCCAGGACCACGGCGCCACCATCGTCTCCACCGCGCCCACCGCCTACCGCGCGATGCTGGAGCTGCTCCCGCAGCACGACATCCGCTCGCTGACCCGGTGCGTGTCCGCCGGCGAAACCCTGCCGCTTCCCACGTTCGAGGCGTGGGAGGCGGCAACGGGCATCCGCATCATCGACGGCATCGGCAGCACGGAGATGCTCCACATCTTCATCAGCGCCTCAGGCGACGACATCCGCCCCGGCTCCACCGGCAAGGCGGTTCCCGGGTACCGCGCGCGGATCATCGACCAGGAGGGCAACCCGCTGCCCCCCGGCTCCATCGGCCGGCTTGCGGTGCAGGGGCCCACCGGGTGCCGCTACCTGGACGACGAGGAGCGGCAGCGGGGATACGTATGGGATGGATGGAACGTGACGGGTGACGCCTACCGGATGGACGAGGACGGATATTTCTGGTACCAGGCGCGCACGGACGACATGATCGTCTCCGCCGGCTACAACATCGCGGGGCCGGAGGTGGAGGCCGTGATGCTGGAGCACCCGGCGGTGATGGAGTGCGGCGTCGTCGGCCTGCCGGACGCGGAGCGCGGGCAGGTGGTGAGCGCGTTCATCGTGCTGCGCGAGGGGAACGACGGAGGGGACGAGATGGTGAAGGAGCTTCAGCAGTGGGTGAAGGACCACATCGCGCCGTACAAGTATCCGCGCCGCGTGACGTTCCTGGACCAGCTGCCACGCACGCAGACGGGCAAGCTCCAGCGCTTTCGGCTGCGGGAGGGCGCGTGATCCATCGCACGCTGCAGCCGGCGGGATGGGCGTCGCCGCGCGGATACTCCAACGGCGTGGAGGCGCAGGGGCGGGTGGTGTTCGTCGCGGGGCAGATCGGGTGGAACCCAGTAAGCTGCGCGTTCGAGACAGACGACTTCGTGGGACAGGTGGACCAGGCGCTGCGGAACCTGGTGGCCGTGCTGCGCGAGGCCGGCGCCGGGCCGGAGCACGTGACGCGGATCACGTGGTACATCACGGACCGCGCGGCCTACGCCGAGAACACGCGCGCCGTCGGCCGGGTGTACCGCGACGCCTTTGGCCCGCACTTTCCCGCGATGACGCTGGTGATCGTCGCCGGGCTGCTGGAGGAAGAGGCCCGGGTGGAGATCGAGGCCACGGCGGTGGTGTAGGTTCCCCCTCCCCCGCAAACTGCCCCGCAAACTGGAGGGGAGGGGGCGGGGATGGGGGGCGCCGGCCTAGCACCCGGCCTGCCTGCCCCATCGATCCCGCAGGGTATCCGGGTGACGCACAATGCGCGGTAGAGCATTGTGCTCGTCCACGCCTCGCATCGGGCCCCGCGCCCCTCACAGGCCGGAGGGGAACGTTTCCGGCGGCTCGGCGGATTCCCAGCCGGGCGTGGGCTCCAGCGGCCGCAGGGCGCGGGTCTCGTCGTAGTGGATCACGGCGTCGAACTGGTCAGCGATCTCCGCGTGAAAGTAGTGGCTCCAGCGCTCCGTCTCCGGTGCGTAGATCACGCCGATGGCACGCTCCAGCCGCGAGGTGCGCAGCGCGTCGGCCGCGGGTCCGCCACCGCGCAGGGGGAGGAAGAAGTTGGGGACGCCCACGTGGTGGAAGAGGCGCTCGTAGCTGCCTTCCATCCCCGGCCGCACCCGCTTTCGCTCCGCCGGCGCGTCCCACTCGCTGGCCGCCGTCACCGTCCCCGTGTACGTGCTGAAGCCGATCAGCCGCGCCTCGTCGCCGTGCCGCTCGCGCACCAGCTGGCCCACGTTCCACTCGCCGTCGCGCCCCATCTCCGTCGCCCGTGCGTCGCCCAGGTGGGAGTTGTGCTCCCAGACGACCACCTTGGGCGGAATGCCCCTGGACTCGAAGTGGCCGCAGAGCGCATCCAGCGTATCGGCCATGTGGCAGTCGCGCAGGTTCCAGCTGGACACCCGCGCGGCGAACATGCTGCGGTAGTACTCCTCGGCGTTCTTCACCAGCCGCGCGTTCTGCTCGGCGTAGAAGTGCTCGTCCCCCGCCAAGCCGCCCTCCTCGCCGGCCATCTCGGACGCCCGCTCGCGCAGCTCGTGAAGCTGGCGCACCGCCTGCTCCTCGCACGCCGGGGTGATGCCCAGCTGCGCCGCGTACCCGTACGACTGTGGATCGCCGCCGCCCGCGCGATGAAAGCACCCGTAGCGCTGGCGCGCGCGCCGGGCCCCCTCGGGATCCACCTCGTCCAGGTAGCGGATGACGGCCTCGATGGAGGCGAACATGGAGTACAGGTCCAGCCCGTAGAAGCCGACACGCGTGGCACCGGCCGGCAGCGCCTGGTTGTGCTCCCGCAGCCAGGCCACGAGCTGCACCACATCGTCGTTGCGCCACATCCACTGCGGAAAGCGCTGGAATCCGCCCAGCGCCTCGTCCGGCGTCGCGTCACCCGCCGCGCCGCGTACGTAGCGGTTCACGCGGTAGGCGTCGGGCCAGTCGGCCTCCACCGCCACGGCGGTAAACCCCTTTTCGCGGATCAGCCGCTTCGTGATCTCCGCACGGGCGCGGTAAAACTCGTGGGTGCCGTGCGTGG
>NZ_DATBNB010000550.1 GCF_036554565.1 Longimicrobium sp.
GCGCAGCGGGGGACGGGGGCCGGGGGGAGGGGGCTCCCGGAGCATGCGAGGCAGTTAATCGAACCCCGATCGAAGTTTCCCCTCTCCCGGCGCAGTTTGCCGGGGGAGGGGCCACCCGCGGCATGCGCCCCATCCAGTCGAGACGCGCCCATCCAATCCATCGCTGCTCCCGCGGGGTGAGAAGTCGCTTCTGCCAGATTCTTTGTCCGCGCGATCGTTGACCCCGGCATCACCTGGGCCCCGCCGCCCGCGACGCACGATCCTTGCTTCCCGGCGCGGCGGCGCCGGAGGGCGCGGAAACGCGGATTTCAACTGGCCGATGGGGGGACGAGGATGACGAGGAACGGATACGTGCTGGCCGCGGCGGCGGTGGTGCTGGGGGCGTGCGGGCCGGCGGCCCAGGAGGCGGGGCCCGCCGCGGTTCCGCGCACCTTCACGGCGCCGCTGTACGATACGCGCGGCACGCAGGTGGGCACGGTGGCACTGACGGAGCGGGGCGATTCCACACACGTGATGGTGCACGCCACGGGCGTGGCGGCGGGGACGCACGGGACGCACCTCCACGCTGTCGGCCGGTGCGACGAGCCGGACTTCACCACGGCGGGGCCGCACCTGAACCCCACCAGCAACCAGCACGGCGCGCGCAACCCGCGCGGGCCTCACCTGGGCGACCTTCCGAACCTGACGGTGGGCTCCAACCGCGAGGGTCACCTGGAGGCGGTGGTAGCCGCGGCCTGGCGGCCCGGGACGCTCCCCCTGTTCGACGCGGACGGCACCGCACTGGTGGTGCACGCCGCCGCGGACGACCAGCGGACCGACCCCAGCGGCAACTCGGGCGCGCGCATCGCCTGCGCCGTGGTGGCGGCCCCGGCCGCGCAGGCCAGCGCAGGCGTCGTGGCGGGCGCGCACGGGGAGGCGCGGTGAGAACGCCCCTCGCCCTGTCCACCCTCGCGCTCCTGGCAGGCTGCGCCGGGATGGGCGGGGGCGGGATGGCGGCGGACGTGCACACCATTACGGTCCGCGGCGCCGACGGCGCGACGGTGGGCACGGCGCTGCTGCGCCCGGGGACGGACGGCGTGCAGGTCACGCTGAGCGTCAACGGGCTGCCGCCGGGAACGCACGGCGTGCACCTTCACCAGGCGGGGCGGTGCGACGGGCCCGACTTCACCAGCGCGGGCGGGCACCTGAACCCGGCGGGCAAGCAGCACGGCCTGCAGAACCCGCAGGGGCCGCACGCGGGCGACCTGCCCAACCTGGTGGTAGACGCCAACCGGCGCGGCTCGCTTACCGGCACCGCGCGAGGAGCCACGCTGGAGGGTGGCGCGGCCAACTCGCTGCGCAAGCCGGGCGGCACCGCGCTGGTGGTCCACGCCACCGCCGACGACCAGGTCACCGACCCCAGCGGCAACTCGGGCGCGCGCATCGCCTGCGGCGTGATCACGGCCGACGACTGAAAAGAACGTTTCACGCAGAGGCCGCAGAGGGAACAGAGCGGACGCAGAGAACAATCGAAGTTCTCTGCGTCCTCTCCGTCTTCTCCTGCGTCCTCTGCGTGAAACCGGGGTAGAAGCCGGCGCCGGCACAAAAGCAGAAGGCGGCGACCCAACCCGGGATCGCCGCCTTCTTCTTTCATTGAACACAACTCAGCGCAACAATGCTCGGAACCCGGCCTGCTCAAAGTGGTGGTCGGCCGTGAGAGCCTCCGTCACCCCGGACCGCTGCATCACGACGAACGAAACACAGTCGGTGAGGCCCCACTCCTTATCCGGTCGGCTGGCGTAAAGGTCGAGCGCGGAGTGGTAGAGCTCATCCGCGAACGGCACGACCTGGATACGCGGATCGCCTTCGATCGCCTGGAGAAGGCTCAGTGCCGCAGGCCGATGCCGGACCCGCGAGAGGGCGTTCCCGATCTCCACCAGGACGGCCCGGGTCGTCACCAGCCGAACGTCTTCACTGCGGATTCGCTCGTTGAGCTCGAGCGCCCGTACATGGGCGTCATCGGACCGGGACGCGAGCGCAAGCGCGAACGACGTATCCAGGAACCACTCAGCCCCGGTCGAGATCCTTTCCACGGTACAGGTACTCGTCGAGGTTCGTGGACCAATCAGCCGGTCCGTTCAGGTCCAGCGACTTCGCGACGTCCAGGAACGAGGCAGGCGCGACTGGAGCAGTCTCCGTTTCCTCGATCACAACCCGGACACGCGTGTTGGGCGCGAGGGGAACCGGGCCCTCCGGGCGAAGCACCTCGCCATCGAAGGTGGCATAGAGCATCTGCGACACGGTCCCTCCTTGTCGTCCAACGGTTCAGCGCAGGCGGCCGAGGAGTTCGTCGTTGCTGCGCGTGTCGTTCATCTGCTTGGTCAGCAGGTTGATCGCGTCCTCCGGATTCAGCGAGTGCAGCGCGCGCCGAAGCTGGAAGATCTTGTCCAGGTGCTCGGGCGGGAACAGCATCTCCTCCCGGCGGGTGGCGCTCTTCTCGATGTCGATGGCCGGGTAGATGCGCTTGTCGGCCAGCGTGCGGTCGAGCACGATTTCGCTGTTGCCCGTGCCCTTGAACTCCTCGAAGATCACCTCGTCGCCGCGGCTGCCCGTGTCGATCAGTGCGGTGGCGATGATGGTCAGGCTCCCGGTGCCGCCCCGCACCTTGCGCGCGCTGCCGAAGAAGCGCTTGGGTTTTTCCAGCGCGCCGCTGTCGATGCCGCCCGAAAGCATGCGGCCGGTGCCCCGCTCGCTGGTGTTGTAGGCGCGCGCCAGGCGCGTCAGCGAGTCCAGCACGATCACCACGTCGCGGCCGCTTTCCACCAGGCGCCGCGCGTGCTCCAGCACCATCTCGGCGACGGCGACGTGCCGCTCGGCCGGGCAGTCGAACGAGCTGGCGATCACCTCGCCGATGCCCAGCATCTGCATTTCGGTGACTTCTTCCGGCCGCTCGTCCACCAGCAGCACCATCAGCGCCGCGTCGGGATAGTTGGTGTGCACACCGCGCATGATGGCCTGCAGCACCGTGGTCTTGCCCGCCTTGGCGGGAGCCACGATCAGCGCGCGCTGCCCCTTGCCCAGCGGCGAGATCAGGTCGATGATGCGGTTGGTGTAGTCGCGGCGGCCGCGGCCGGCCGGCGCCTCTTCCACGATCTCCAGCTTCAGCCGCTCGTCGGGGTACGAAGCCGGCAGGCTGCCGAAATCCACCCGGCTCCGTGCCAGCGCCGGGTCCAGCCCGTTGACCGTGATCACCTCGTCCAGGGGCGAGCTCTTGCCGCGCCCCGGCGGGGTGCCCGTGGTGCCCTGCACCCGGTCGCCCGTGCGCAGACCCAGGCGCCGGATGACGGACTGCGAAACGAAGACGTCCCCGTCGGCGGCCTGGTAGCCGTGCACGGCGGTGCGCAGGAAGCCGCTGCCGCTGGGAAGCACTTCGAGGATGCCGTCCGCGGGCTGGGACGCGGCGGCGGGACGCGCCGCGGCGGTCGGCTGGGTGGAGAGGCTCATGCGGTGGTTCTGGTTTGCTTTTTTGCTGACACGCAGGGCCCGCCGGCGGGATCGCCGGATGGAAAGGAAGCTGCCCTCACGTATCGGGTTGGGTTCCGCGCGGACGAAAGGCCGTCAAGGAGCGTGCCCGGGGGCCGCCGCGGATGCGCGAATCTGGCGCGGGTAATGTAAGCGCATAAGATACCG
>NZ_DATBNB010000551.1 GCF_036554565.1 Longimicrobium sp.
GAAGCATGTTCACGAAGAAGCCGATCAGCGCCTCGATCTCTTCCCGCCCGCGGTTCGCCGTGGGCGTGCCGACCACCACCTCGTTCTGCCCGGACAGCCGGGCGAGCACCGCCGCCCACCCGGCCAGCAGCGTCATGTACAGCGTGGTCCCGTGACGGCGGGAAAGCTCCTTGAGCGCGGCCGAGAGCGCCTCGTCGAGACCGATGTCGATCATCTCGCCGGAGAAATCCTGCCGCGCGGGGCGTGCGTGGTCCGCCGGCAGCTCCAGCAGCTCGGGGGCGCCGGCCAGCGCCTGCGTCCAGTACTCCGCCTGCTCGCGGAGGACCTCGCCCTCCACCCAGCGCCGCTGCCACACGGCGTAGTCGGCGTACTGCACCGCGAGTGGCGGGAGCGGATCGGGCCGGCCCGTGCGGAAGGCGCCGTAGAGCCCCCTCAGCTCCCGGTTGAACACCCCCACGCTCCACCCGTCGGAGGCGATGTGGTGCATGGTGATGAGCAGCACGTGGTCGTCGTCGCCGATCTGCACCAGCCGCCCGCGGATCAGCGGCCCGCGCTCCAGGTCGAACGGCGCGTCCTCCTCCTCCTCCATCAACCGGCGAAGCTCCGCCGGCCCTTCGGCACGGCCGCGGAGGTCGTGCTCCACGAGCGGGAAGGGGCACGCCTCCGCCGGCACGATCCGCTGCACCGGTGCGCCGTCCACCTCGGCGAAGACGGTGCGCAACGCCTCGTGCCGGGCCAGGATGCGGTCCAGCGCCCGCCGCAGGGCGGCACGGTCCACCTCGCCCTGCAGCCGCTGGCGCACGGGGATGTGGAACGCCGCGCCCGCGGAGGCCAGCCGTTCCACGAACCACAGCCGCTGCTGCGCGAATGAGAGCGGGAGATCGCCCCCGCGCTCGACCGGCTCAATCGGCGGCAGTTCGGCTCGCAACGCGGTTTCCAGCTCGCGCGCGAAGTCGGCCAGCACGGGCCGGGCGAACAGGTCGCGCAGAGCAACCTGCACCGCGAGGCGCTGCCGCACCCGCGAGATCACCTGCACGGCCAGCAGCGAGTGCCCGCCCAGGTCGAAGAAGCTGTCCTGGCGGCCCACCCGCTCCACGCGCAGCACCTCTGCCCAGATGTCGGCCAGCGCCTGCTCGGTCTGGGTCGCCGGGGCCTCGAAGCCGCGCGCGGCGAGGGCGTCGCCCTCCGGCGCGGGGAGCGCCCTGCGGTCCACCTTGTTGCCCGCGGTCACCGGGAACGCCTCCAGCCGCACGAACGCCGCCGGTACCATGTACGGCGGCAGCTGCCCGGCCAGGTGCGCCCGCAGCGACTCCACGTCCAGCCCCTCGTCCGCAACGCAGTACGCCACCAGCCGCCGGTCGCCAGGCTCGTCCTCGCGCGCCATCACCACCGCGTCGCGCACGGCCTCGTGCTCAGCGAGCCGCGCCTCGATCTCGCCCAGCTCGATGCGGAAGCCGCGGATCTTCACCTGGAAGTCGGTGCGGCCCAGGAACTCGATGGTCCCCTCCGGCCGCCAGCGCCCCAGGTCGCCCGTGCGGTACAGGCGCGCCCCCGGCTCACGGGAGAATGGGTCCGGCACGAACCGCTCAGCGGTCAGCCCCGGACGGTCCAGGTAGCCGCGCGCCACTTGGGCGCCGCCGATGTACAGCTCGCCCGACACCCCCACTGGCACCGGCCCGCCCCGCGCATCCAGCAGGTAGACGCGGGTGTTCGCCACCGGCCGCCCGATGGAGCGCCAGGTCGCGGGATCGTTCACGATCTCGCGCATCGTGGCGTTGACGGTGGTCTCGGTAGGGCCGTACGTGTTGAGGAGCGGCGGGCGGTACCCATCCCTCGCGAACCACGCCTGCAGCGCCGTGGGCTCCACCGCCTCGCCGCCGATGGCCAGCAGGCGCACGGACGGCGGGATGGCAGCCGAGGGCTCGTCCAGCAGGAGCTGCCAGAAGCGCGTCGGGAGATCGGCCACCGTCACCCCGTTCTCCGCGCACCGCCCCCAGAAGGCGTGCGCGCCCTCCAGCCACGCCTCGGTGCGCAGCACCAGCGCCGCTCCGGTGAGCAGCGCCCCGAAGATTTCCTCCACCGCGGCGTCGAACGCCACGGAGGCGAACTGCAGGACGCGGTCGCCCGGCCGCAGGCCGAAGCCCGCCTGGACGGCCGCGACCTGCCGCCCCACGGCGTGGTGGGTGACCATCACCCCCTTGGGCCGCCCCGTGGACCCCGAAGTGTAGATCACGTACGCCAGGTGCTCCGGCTGGAGCGCTCCGCGCCCAGGATTCGTTTCCGGGCCTGTCCACGCTGGCGAGCCGGGGTCGAGCTCGAGCACCGGCACGCCCGTGCCCGCGAAGCGCGCGGCGAGCGAGCTGTGCGCTAGCACCGCCACGGGCGCGCTGTCCTCCAGCAGCCAGCGCAGCCGCTCCTCCGGGTACGCCGGGTCCAGCGGAACGTACGCGCCGCCCGCCTTGAGGACGGCCAGCAGCCCCGCCACCAGCTCCAGCGTGCGCTCGGCGCAGATCGCCACGCGCGTGTCCGGGCCCACGCCCCCGGCGCGCAGCCGGTGCGCCAGCCGGTTCGCGCGGGCGTTCAGCTCCGCGTACGTTAGCGACCCGCTCTCAGAGACCACGGCGATCGCCTCGGGCGTCTCCTCCGCCCGCCGCTCGAAGAGCTCGTGCACGCACACGCCGTCCGGCGCGGGGAGATCGGTCGCGTTCCAGTCCTCGAGGACCCGCGCACGCTCCGCGGGCGACATCAGCTCCAGCCGCGCCACGCTCCGGCGCTCGTCCGCCACCATCTGCGCGAGCACCCGCCGCAGGTAGCCCACGTGGCGCTCCACGGTCTCGCGGTCGAAGAGTGCCGTCGCGTACTCCAGCGAGCCGGAGATCCGCCCGCCCCGCTCCGAAAGCGTGAGCGCCAGGTCGAACTGCGCCGACGCCTCCATGGGGGCGCTCGCCGCCACCCCCGGCCCCGGCGCCGTGGGGGCCAGCGCCAGCCCCGATAGCGCCAGGCTGCGCTCGGGCATGTTCAGCCAGTTGAACATCACCTGGAAGAGCGGCGTGTGCGCCAGGCTGCGCACCGGCTGCAGCAGCTCCACCACC
>NZ_DATBNB010000552.1 GCF_036554565.1 Longimicrobium sp.
GCCATGATCCCCAAGAATACGGAAATTATCCCATTTAGTACGCTCTGGCGCAATGAACTTCTCCAGACGATTCCTGCGTTTTTCACACCGCTGGCCTCTTAGGAACGCTCCTGAACGCCGAGGAGATTGCTTGTGCGGGCCGCGTGCGGGGCCCGTGCGGATCGCGTCACCGCCCGTGCGAGATGCGTGCGGAACGCGTGCGGGCGGCGGGCTAGAGTGGGGGCGCGCCGACCTTCCCGGCCCGCGCGAATGCGGGGGCCGGGCCGGCGCGAACCCCCTGTATAGGAGCCATCATGATCCGCGGAACCCTTCTCGCCGCCCTGCTGCTCGCCGCCGCCGCATGCGGCGACACCGCCCCCACCGCCCCCGTCGCACTCCCGGAGGCCGCCTCCATGGACGACGCGCCCCCGCCGCCCCCGGTGGCCGACACCACCAACCGCGGTGGCGGAACCCTGGGCTCGGGCTCCTGATCCGTCGACGGGGCCTGAACACCGGCGAGGGAGCGGGTCCGCACGGGCCCGCTCCCTCGCTTTTTTCGTGGCGGATCGGGTTCGTGCTACCGTTCGGCGTCGCGCGCGGCCTGGCGCTCGGGAAGGCGCGAAGCGTGGGGCGCCTCGCCCTCCACCTCCGCGCGCGGGCCGCGGCGCGGCTCGCCCAGCAGCGCCAGGTCGAACACCTGGTCCATCCGCTCCACCTTGTGGAACGTCATGCGGCCCCTCACGTCGGGGGGAACGTCGCGCAGGTCGCGCTCGTTCCCCGCGGGAAGGATCACCTCGGTGATCCCCGCCCGGTACGCCGCCAGCACCTTTTCCTTGACGCCGCCGATCTCCATGATCTTTCCGCGCAGCGTCACCTCGCCCGTCATGGCCTGGTCATGCCGCACGGGGCGGTCGGAGAGGGACGACGCCAGGGCCAGCGTGACGGCGGCGCCGGCGCTGGGACCGTCCTTCGGGGTGGCGCCCACGGGAAAGTGCACGTGGATGTCGTACTCGCTGAAGGTGTCGCGCGGTATGCCCAGCTCCTCCGCCCGGGACCGCACGTAGCTGAAGGCCGCGTTCACCGACTCTCGCATTACGTCACCCAGGAGGCCGGTGATCACCAGGCGCCCCGTGCCGGGCATCTTCAGCGCCTCGATGAACATCAGCTCGCCCCCCGAGGCCGTCCACGCCAGGCCGGTGACCACCCCCACCTCCGGGCGGATCTCTGCCGGGGTGGTGGACCATTGCGGAAACCCGAGCACCGCCTCGATCGTTTCGCGCGTCACCGTCCAGTGAGCGGCCTCTCCGTCGGCCTTCTGCCGGGCGATGAAGCGCAGGATGGCCGACAGCGACCGGCGCAGGTTGCCGACGCCCGCGTCGCGCGCGTACCCACGGGTCAGGAAGAGCAGCGTCTCGTCGGAGATCTCTACCTCGCCCGCCTTCAGCCCGTGCTCCTCGACGATGCGGGGGAGCAGCCAGTCACGGGCGATGGCGATCTTTTCCTCGGGCGTGTAGCCGGCGATGCGGATCTCGATGAAGTGGTCGCGCAGGTCGCGCGGGATGCGGTAGAAGTCGCCCGCCGAGCCGATGAAGAACGTCTCCGAGAGGTCGAAGGGCACGTCCAGGTACAGGTCGGAAAAGGCATCGCGGTTGTCGTTGTCCAGCATCTCCTCCATCGCCTCCACCGGATCGCCCTCCACGTTCCCCAGCCCGATCTCGTCCAGCTCCTCCAGCAGGAACACGGGATTCTTGACCCCCGCGTCGGCGATCAGCTGCATGACCTTGCCGATCTGCGCGCCCGTGCGGGTGCGCCGGGTTCCGAACAGCTGCGCCGCGCCGCGTCCACCCAGCTCCAGCCGCACCACGGGGCGCTCCAGGGCCCGGCCGATGGCCATCGCCAGCGTGCGCTTTCCCACCCCCGGCGGGCCGACGATGCAGGGGATGGGGCCGCGCAGGTCGCCCCGCAGGGCGGCGACGGCCAGCACCTCGAGCAGGCGCTGCTTTCCCTCGTCCATCCCCAGGTGCTCCTGCGCGAACGCCTCTTCCACGGCCGCCAGGTCGATGCGTCCGTCCCCCGCCCGCTTGTTCCAGGGGATGGAGATCAGCGCCTCCAGGTAGGTGCGGATTTCCGCGGCCTCCTGGGCCGTGGTGCTGGTGGACCGCAGCCGCTCGGCCTCGCGCCGGGCGACGGCGGCGGGGCGCGAGGGGAGGCGCGCCATCTCCAGCCGGCGCAGCATCTCGTCGGCCTCGCGTTCGACTGGGTCCACCTCGCCCAGCTCGGCCTGCAGCGCCTGGATGCGCTTGCGGATGTCGGCGGTGCGGTCGCGGGTGGAGCGCGGCTGCCCCTCGCCCTCCGCGGCCGCCTCGCCCGGCGCCACGGCCGCCTCCACCTCGCGGGCGCGGTCCCACGCCTGCTCCACGCTGCGGAGCACCAGCGCCAGCCGCCGCGCCACGTCCAGCTCCTGCAGGACGGCGTCGCGGTCCGGAAGCCGCAGGTTGCACAGGGTGGCCGCCAGGTCGGCGAAGCGGCCGGGGTCGCCCAGGTTCATGCGCAGGATGCGCGGCACCTCGTCGGGCACGCGGTCCACCTTGGCCGAAAGGCCGGCGACGGTGGTGAGGATGCGCTCCACCACGGGCTCGGCCGCGTCGGGGGAGAGCTGCGTCTCCTCCACGGCGCGCACGCGGGCGGTGTAGAAGCCGTCCTCGAAGCGCACGTCTTCCAGGTGAATGCGCTTGAGCCCCTGCAGGG
>NZ_DATBNB010000553.1 GCF_036554565.1 Longimicrobium sp.
GGGCGGCAGTTGCTTTGTCTTTCGGGTGGGGGGCCGGGGGGCGGCGGGGAGGGTTGGGTGGGCCCGCCGCCCCCCGGCTTCCCAGAAGCCACCACCTCAGCTCGAAGCCTCCACCTCGGCACCGGGCTCGGTATAGGGCTCGCTACGGGTCAGCAGCCCCGACTTGCGTTTCTCTTTGAGCCGGTAGCTCTCCCCCTTGATGTTGAGGATCGTCGAGTGGTGCAGCAGACGGTCCAGAATCGCCGTGGCCAGGATCTGGTCGCCGAAAACCTGGCCCCAGCCCGCCAGGCTCTGGTTCGAGGTGATCAGGATCGAGCCCCGCTCGTAGCGCCGTGACACCAGCTGGAAAAACAGGTTCGCTCCCAGACGCTCCAGCGGCAGGTAGCCGATCTCGTCGATGATCAGCAGCCGCGGCTGCACCAGCAGCTTCAGCTTCTCCTCCAACCGATTCTCCTGGTGAGCCCGCGTCAGGCTCGCCACCAGGCTCGAAGCGGTCAGAAACATCGTCCGGTACCCCAGGGCGCAGGCCCGCAGGCCGAGACCGACCGCCAGGTGCGTCTTGCCCACACCCGGAGGCCCGAGCAGCAGCACATTGTCGGCGTCGGCGATAAACCGGCCGGCGGCCAGCTCACGGATCACCTTCGGCTCGATGGAGGGCTGAAACTTGAAGTCGAAGCTCTCCAGGCTCTTCTGGAACGGGAAGCGCGCCATCGTCGTCTTCATCGCCGCATGGCGATCCTGCTTGGCGCTCAGCTCCCGGCCCAGCAGGTCCTGGAGCAACTCGGCGTAGGAGGCCTCCCGCTTGCTGGCGTCCTGCAGCAGCAGCGGCAACTCCTCGGCGATGCGCACCAGCTTGAGCTGGCGCATCTGGTCCTGGATCGTCTCCAGGCTCCCACCGCCGCTCATGAGCCCACCCCGGCGGCGATCGCCTCGTAGGCGCCCAGAGAGCGCACCTCCACCTCACCCGTCGGGCCGGCATAGGCCGGATCCCACTGCGGCGGACCCTCGGCTTGGCAGGCCCCGGGCGGCGGGACGCTGCGCGGGGGACCGTTCCACCGCGCCACCTGGTGCTTGCCCCAAAGACGAGCGTGGCGCACCAGATCCTCGCCATCCCGGCCGAAGACGATCTCCTCGGCCCGCAGATGGACACGCACCGACCGACCGGCCCACCCCAGGGGCACCGGATACCGGTTCGACTCCACCGGCACCAGCGCGTCGGACGGCACGGTCTGGATCTTCACCTGCTCGCGTGGAGAGGGCGGCCGAGCGTCTACCGCCACCATCTGCGCCGCCTCGCTACGAGCAAACCGCTCGGCCGGCCGCTCGAACGTCGTCCCGTGCACCCGCTGGTCCGCCACCTCCAGACACCACGCCAGCAGAACGGCGTTGAGCTCGTCCAGATCCCGAAACCGCCGGCCGGCCAGGGCATTGCGCTTGACGTACTTGACCCCGCTTTCCACCTTCCCCTTCGTCCGCGCACGGTAGTACCGGCACAACTGGATCTCCACCCCGTAGAAGTCCATCCGGTCCTTGAACGTGGCGTTCCACTCCACCCAACCCGACGACTCGTCTTTCGACAGCACGATCGTCCGCGGATTGTCGTAGAGGATCTTCGCCGTGCGACCCCCGAAATGCTCGAAGGCCCGGGCGTGGCCGTCGAGCAGAAACTCCAAACCCTCCCCGGGGTAGCCGCGAACGAAGATCCGCCGACTGTAGCCCAGCACCATCACGAACAGGTGCACCCGCACCCGATGCTCGCCCAACCACACCCATGAAGACCCCCAATCCACCTGCGCCTGCTGGCCGGGGTCGGTCTCGAACCGCACGGTCGAGCGCTGATCCCGCACCGCCTCCTCACGCCACGGACGAAGGTAGCGCACCACCGTCGGATACGAGCCCGCGTAGCCCTTGCCCTGCAACTCCCGGTACAAAACCGCCGCGTTGAAGCCCACCTCCGGGGCCCGGCCACGAAGAAAGCTCTCCCAGCTATCCAGGCCACGCCCCTGACCCGGCCGGCGCTGGGGCGTCCACGCCCGCAGCAGCCACTTGCGCACCGTCTTGATATCCAGATCCAACTCCCGCGCAATGGCCTTCCGGCTCAGACCCCGCTCCCACAACCCGCGTACCGCTTCCCAGGCACTTTCCTCGAGCAACGACACCTCCGTGGCACCTTCAGGCGCCGCGGCAAGCATCTCCCGTCCGCTCTCCTTGTCCATCCCTACCTCCTTCCGGCTGGGGGGAGGGGGGGATTTTTAGATGATCGCACGGGGGGAATTTAGGGTGATCGGTGACACCCCCGGCAGACCGCCCGCTCCGGCTCGGCCTCCGTGCCCCGTCGCTCCTACGCCGCCGCGTGCTCTGCAACCGGCGAAGGCCGGAGTGCAGGCTCCGGCGAACGCGCGTCCTACGTTGCTGGCGCACAAGGCCGCCCGGCCGCCAAGCCGCACCGGCGGCGTTGTCCAGC
>NZ_DATBNB010000554.1 GCF_036554565.1 Longimicrobium sp.
GGCTGGACTGGGTGCTGGGCGAGCGGCTGGCCGCGGCGGACTTCCTCAGCCGCCTGGGCCGGCCCAACGTGCCGGCGGAGAACCAGCTGCTGGGCCAGGCCGCGCGCCTGCCGTGGGAAGACCGGTTGGGACTGGCGGAGATGCTGATGCGGCGCGGCGCCACCGTCCCTGCGCGGCAGCTGGTGACGGCCGCGTGGGACGGCGTGCAGATGCGGGGCACGCGCGCCGTGCTGCCGGTCTCGGCGTATCGCCGCGACTTCTACTTCGCCAGCCGCGTGCGTCCCGCCGCGCGCCTGCTGACGGCGACGCTGGCCGTGCAGCCGGAGCACCCGGGGATCGGCGCGCTGGTGGAAACGCTGGTGCAGGAGGGCCGCGCCGACGCGCGCGAGCCCTGGAACACCCAGGACTACGGCGCCGCGGTCCTGGCGCTGCTGCGCTTCCAGGAAACGCAGCAGGGCGCGGCGGAGCGGACGGTCCGCCTGCGCGCGGGTGAGCGGACGCTGGTGGAAACGCGCGCCCGGCACGGCGAGCGCGGCGACACCGTGCCGGACCTGGCCGGGCTGCTCACGACGCTGCCGGACGGGCGCCAGGCGTTGCGCCTGTCGCTGGACGCACCCGGCGGCGGCCCGCCCGTCTACTATCACGTCTCCGTCCGCGAGGTGGTGTCACGCCCCACGGCCACGCCGCTGGACCGGGGCATCGCCGTCGAGCGCTGGTACGAGACGCTGGACACCCGCCGCCCCGTCACCACCGTGGTGGAGGGCCAGGTAGTGCGCGTGCGGCTGCGGCTGACCGTTCCGGACGACCGGCAGATGGTGATCCTGGACGATCCCCTCCCCGCCGGCCTGGAGGCGGTGGACCTGAGCCTGCGCACCGTCAGCCCGTTCACCGGCGATGCCTTCGCCGAGGGCAGTGGCGAGGAGGAGGACGAGGGGCTGGTGTCGGCGTGGTCGTACGGCAGCTGGGACGCGGGGCTGTGGTCGGCGTTCGACCACCGCGAGATCCGCGACGACCGCGTGCTCTTCTTCGCGCGACGGCTGTGGAAGGGATCGTACTCGGCGACCTACCTGGCGCGCGCGACGACCGCCGGGCGCTTCACCATGGCCCCGGCGCACGCGGAAGAGATGTACAACCCCGGCGTGCACGGCCGCAGCGGCGGCGGCGCCTTCATCATCACCCCCGCCGCGCCATGACGCGGCGGGGCGGGGGACCGGGAAACGACGGACGCCGGCCGCTCAGGTGGCGGCCGGCGTCCCCGGAATCAGGCGCAGGAGCCGGGACAGCTGCAGGAGTCGTACTGGCTGTCGCACCACCCCACGCACTGGGAAAAGTACCCGCACCCGGTAGCCCCTGGATCGATGCACGTGTTCGCGCACGAATCGGGCACGGTGTAGCACGTGTCCCATCCCTCCGTGCATCCACACGTCTCCTGCGTCGCCTTGCCGTGCGCGCGGACGGTGCCCCGCATGCCGCTCGCGGGGCTTACGGACTCGAAGCTCTCGACCTGCAGTGTCTCGACATCCAGCTTCAGCCTCTTCATGACCGCCTCCCTGGAGGAGTGAATGAAGTGCGCGGGCCGGGGGCGGCACGCGCGGAATGCGGCCGTTTTCCCCGGCCGCGACGCTCCTGGCATGCTGACGCGAAGAAACTATACGCGTCGGAACGTCTGCTGTGCCACACCTTATCAGACATCGAAGGGAAGACATGTCTGCTCTCCGGGCCGCTGGCGTGGTGAAGCGCGTCCGCCGCTGGATCGGCCCCGCGGCGGCGGTGCTCATCGCCGCCGTGCTGGGGGTGACGGGATGGATCGCCCGCCCGCTGCCGGCGGAGTTCGCGCGCCCGGCCCCGGTGCCCGCGCTAACGATCCAGGACCGCGGGGGGATGCTGCTGCGGGCCACGCGCTCGGCGGACGGCAGCCGCGGGGGATGGACGGGGATGGGCGAGGTGGACCCCCGGCTGGTGCAGGCGTTCCTGGCGGCGGAGGACCACCGCTTCTTCGCGCACCCCGGCGTGGACGCGCGGGCCGTGGGCCGCGCGATGCGCGACAACCTGCGCGGACGCCGGCGCGCGGGCGCGTCGACGCTGACCATGCAGACCGTGCGGCTGCTCCGACCGCTCCCGCGCAGCTGGGGCGGCAAGGCGCGGCAGGCGGCGTGGGCGCTGCGGCTGGATGCGCACCTGGAAAAGCGCGCCATCCTGGAGCAGTACCTCAACCGCGTTCCCCTGGGGCAGGCGGCCGTGGGCGTTTCCGCGGCGTCGTCGCTGTACTTCGGCGCCTCGGCGCGCGAGCTGAGCCTGGGGCAGGCGGCGCTTCTGGCCGGCATCGCCCGCGCCCCCTCGCGCGACAACCCGCTGGTCTCGCCCGAACGCGCGCGGGCGCGGCGC
>NZ_DATBNB010000555.1 GCF_036554565.1 Longimicrobium sp.
TCGATCCGACTCTGTCCTGGACGATGCAGATCGGGCTGAAGCTGTCCTGACCGATGCGGATCGGACCGACGCGGGTGCGGGGGAGGACAGGCCCGTCGCGCTGCCGCTGCCTGTGGACGCCGAGCCGGGGATCCTGGCCGAAGTGGCCACGCTGGCCCAGGTGCCGGATCGCGACCTCCGCGACGGCTCCGCGCCGGACATCGTCGCGGTAGAGGTCGAGGAGCTGGTGCCCAGCTTCGACGCCGTGGACGCCGACGCCTCCGTGGCCCTGCCCGCCGAGGAGGATGCCGGGCGCCCCAGCCGGCGCGGACGCAGGGGCCGCCAGGACGAGGGAGGGGCGCTGGCGCGGTACGTGGTGCCGCGCCAGGCCGAGTGGAAGGAATGGCTGATCCGCGCGCAGGCGATCCTCACGCTCGTCGTGTGGACGTACTACATCGTCTGGCGCTGGGGATGGACGCTCAATCCCGACCACCTGTGGTTCGCCATCCCCCTGGCCCTGGCGGAAACCTGGGGGCTGATCTCGGGCTTCCTGTTCGTGCACTCGGTGTGGAGCCTCAAGCACCGCACCGCCGTAAAGGCCCCGCCCGGGCTGACGGCCGACGTGCTGATCCCCTGCTACGACGAGCCGCTGGAGGTCATCCGCCGCACGGCCGTGGGCGCGCGCAACATGCGCTACCCGCACAGGACGTGGATCCTGGACGACGGCAAGCGCGACGAAGTGCGCGCCATGGCCGAAGAAGCGGGCGTGGGCTACCTGCGCCGGGAGACCAACGAGCACGCCAAGGCCGGCAACCTGAACCATGGCCTGGCGAACACCGACGGCGAGTTCGTGCTGGTGCTGGACGCCGACCACGTGGCGCTGCCCCACATGCTCGACCGGCTGCTGGGCATCCTCTCGCAGGACCGCACGCTGGCCTTCGTGCAGTCGCCGCAGGACTTCTACAACACCGACGCGTTCACCTACGAGGTAGACGAGACGGGCCGCCGCATGTGGGAAGAGCAGCGGCTGTTCTTTTCCGTGCTGCAGCCCGGCAAGGACGCGCGCGGCGCCGCCTTCTTCTGCGGCTCGGCGGCGGTGCTGCGGCGCGCGGCGCTCGACGAGATCGGCGGGTTCAGCCACCACAGCATCACCGAAGACATCGAGACCTCGCTGCGGCTGCACGCGCGCGGGTGGAAGTCGGCGTTCTACGGCGAGTCGCTGGCGTACGGATTGGCGGCGGGGTCGGCGGTGGCGTTCCACACCCAGCACCTGCGCTGGGGCCAGGGCGCCATGCAGGTGATCAAGCGCTTCAACCCGCTCTTCACCCGCGGGCTCACGCTTTCGCAGCGGCTGTCGTACTTCGCCTCGCTGACGGCGTACGTGGGCGGGCTGCAGAAGCTGGTGTTCCTGCTGGCGCCCATCGTGTTCTTCCTCACCGGCATCCTCCCCATCCGGGCGCTGAACGCGGGGTTCCTGGCGCGCTTTCTCCCCGTGCTGGCGCTTACGCTGGTGATGTCGATGCTGCTGTCCCGGGGCATCGGCAACCTACTGATCTCCGAGCGCTTTCACGTCGCCAAGTTCTGGACGTACACACGCGCCGTCTTCAGCATCCTGCGCCGCAAGCCGCTGAGCTTCAAGGTGACGCCCAAGGGCCCGGGGCACGTTCCCTTCGGCACGTACGCGCCACAGGCCGTGCTGATGGGCGTGACGGCGGCCACGGTGGCGTTCGCCTTCGCGGCCGCGCGGTTCGGCTGGGTGGACTACGGCTGGGAGGGCACGCGCTCGCCGGGGTTCGTGGCGAACATGGTGTGGGCGGCGCTCAACTTCGTCCTGGCCTCGTCGGTGGTGCAGATGAGCCTGCGCATCCGCCAGCAGCGCGCCGACCACCGCTTCCGCGACCAGTTTCCTATCCACGTGCGCATGCGCTCGGCGGATGGCACCCCGCACAACCTGGTGGCGCTCACCGAGAACCTGAACCCGGGGGGCGTGGGCTTTCGCACGGGCGAGCCCATGCGCGTGGGCACCGAGGTGCGCCTGACGCTCTCGCTCACCACGGGGACCATGAACGTGCGCGGCCGCATCGTGCACTCCAGTCGCATCGAAGATACCGACCCGCCCATGTACCGCAGCGGGGCGGCGTTCGTGGGGCTGCCCGTGCCCGTGCGCGACGCCATCGAGCTTCACTGCACGCAGCACGCGGTGCCGCTGGAGCAGTCGCGCTACCGCACGGCCCTGCGCTTTCTGGAGCGCGCCGGCGAGCGGGTGCGCAACCTTCGCGGCGAAACCCGCCACGCGGTGCAGCTTCCCGCGCAGGTGATGCTGCCCCGCAGCAGCCCGGAGCACGGGAGCGGGTCGCCCATGGCGTTCCTGGAGGACCTGAGCGAGAGCGGCGCGCGGCTGGTGATGGACCGCCCGGTGCCGCCCGGCACGCCCATCCGCTTCCGCGTTCCCGGCACGAGCACCGAGCGCACCGGCAAGGTCGTCTTTTCCCGCGCGATCGAGACACCCATCGGCGTGCGGTACGCGGTGGGCGTGGCACACACCGGCGGCCCGCTGAAGTCGGGATACGGCCGCAAGTCCGGCTACTTCCGCGCCGCCTCGCGCATCCTCAACACCTGACGCCGGCGGTGGCGATGGGTGCCCTGTCGCGGCTCCGCACGTCTCTGGGCAGGTGGATGGAACCCGCCCCGCGCCATCGCATCGTCGTGGGGCGGGACGGGTTCGCGTTGTACGAGGATGCGCGTCTCGTGGGGAACGTCGCCTGGGCCGACGTGGGCGCTATCGTGGCGTACAAGAGCGACGACATCACCACGGACACCGTCTGGCTGGAGTTTCACCTGGCGGGCACTGGCCAGCACTTCGCGATCGATGAGGACGCCGAGGGCTTCTGGCGGGTGGCGGAGATGGTAAGGCAGGTTTTCCCGGATTCGCTGCAGGAGTGGCGCGGGAGGGTGCTCCTTCCCGCCTTCGCCGCCCACCCGACGCAGGTGTACAGGCGTCCGGATCCGCAGCGCTGAAAGCAAAGCGCCCCCGCCATCACGGCAGGGGCGCTTCGTCTTGTCGGAACGTCCGTCGCCGGCTAGAAGCTGATGCCCCAGCGGACGAAGGTGAGGCGCGCGTACCAGGTGGGGTCGCGCACGTTGTCGTCCTTGTATCCGCCGGCGAAGCTCACCGACGACTCGGTGCTCAGCCCCAGCCGCACCACGGGGCCGAACGAGGTGGACTGGTAGTCGCCCTCGTCGCCGGTCTGCTGCTGCCACACCGCCTCGGCGCCCAGGCCCAGCCGCCCGAGCGGCACCAGTGCCTGCGCCTGCGTATAGAGGAAATGCTCGCCCCAGTTGTACGTGGCCAGGCCGAACAGTTCCGGCCGCGTGGACCACGTCTGCGCCTGGAGGGTGGTCGTGAGGCCGGAGCCGCCGCCCTCGACCTCCACCACGGGGACGTCGTCGCCCTCGTTGCCCTCGTCCTGGCCCGAGACCAGGTTGTAGCCCACGCGGGCTTCGACGGACCCGCCCAAGCCGTACCACCCCAGCCCCACCTGCGGCTGAAACCCGATCAGGTTCACCGAACTGTCCTGGTCGGGGCTGGCGGGAACCGTGTACTGGAGATAGTAGCCCTGCACCACGCCGACGGGCTTCAGGCCGAAGCCGGCCCCGCGCACCGACACCCCCAGCAGGCCGATTCCCGTCTCGTTGCCGTCTACCGAGCCCGTGGCGAACACCGTAGCCTCCTGCGCCGCCGCGGGGGCGGCCAGGGCCGCGGCCAGCAGGGCGGCACCGCCAAGCGAAAGCGCGTTGCGCATCACCATTCCCATCCTCATCCTCGCTTCTCAGTCGCGTCCGCGGGATGGCGCTCCCGCTGGCATCCTGCCCGATACGGGTCGCCCCGTGGAAATTCCATGCCGAACGTCCGCAGCGTGCAATCTGCTACGGTGTCACCGTAGCGAGCGGCGGCCGGAGGGGCACCGGGCAGGGCTCTCCGGGCTCCTTTCCGGGCCTGTTCGCGCGGACTATCTTGGCGCACCCCATCGGCAAAGCACTCGCACGCGCGGCGGCACGTGGACCCCAATCGCATCCTGATCATCGACTACGGCTCGCAGTTCACGCAGCTGATCGCGCGGCGCATCCGCGAGCAGCGCGTGTACTGCGAAATCCAGCCGCCCACCCGCTCGCTGGAGTGGGTGCGCGAGTGGGCGCCCACGGGGATCATCCTGTCGGGCGGGCCGTCGTCCGTCTACGGCGAAGACGTGCCCACGGCCGAGCCGGAGCTGCTGCGGATGGGCATCCCCGTCCTCGGCGTGTGCTACGGGATGCAGCTGATCACCTTTCTGGAGGGCGGGGTGGTGGAGCGCGGCCGGCGCGAGTACGGCCGCGCGCACGTGACCATCGACGAGCCCGCGGGGATCTTCGCCGGCTTCGAGCCGGGCGAGCGCACGCAGGTGTGGATGAGCCACGGCGACCACGTGGTGCAGCCGCCCCCGGGCTACCATCGCCTGGCCAGCTCCGACGACGTGCCCTGGTCGGCGTTCGCGGCCGACGACCGGCCCGTCTACGGCGTTCAGTTCCACGTGGAGGTGGCGCACACCGTCCGCGGCGCCGACATCATCGGCAACTTCGTCTTTCGCGTCTGCGGGTGCGAGCCCACGTGGACGGCGGGTTCGTACATCGAGAACGAGATCGAGAAGATCCGCGCCCGCGTGGGTGCCGACAACGTGATCTGCGGCCTGTCGGGCGGGGTGGACTCGTCCGTGGCCGCGTCGCTGGTGCACCGCGCCATCGGCGACCAGTTGACCTGCATCTTCGTGGACACGGGGCTGCTGCGGCAGGGGGAGCGCGAGATGGTGGAGCGCACCTTCCGCGCGCACATGGGCATTCGCCTGGAGGTGGTGGATGCGTCGGCGCTCTTCCTGGAGCGGCTCCAGGGCGTCGAAGATCCCGAGACGAAGCGCAAGATCATCGGCAACACCTTCATCGACGTGTTCGAGGAGGCGTCGGACCGGCTGGGCGGCGACGCCAAGTACCTGGTGCAGGGGACGCTGTACCCGGACGTGATCGAGTCGCTTTCCGTCAAAGGCCCGTCGGCCACCATCAAGACGCACCACAACGTGGGCGGGTTGAAGGAGGAGATGCGGTTCGCGCTGATCGAGCCGCTGCGCGAACTGTTCAAGGACGAGGTGCGGCAGGTGGGGCGCGAGCTGGGGCTGCCGGAGGAGATGGTGGGGCGGCACCCGTTCCCTGGGCCGGGGCTGGCCATCCGCGTGCTGGGCGCGGTGGATGCGCGCGAGCTGGCCATCCTGCGCCAGGCCGACGTCATCTACCTGGAAGAGATCCGCGCGGCCGGCCTGTACGACGACATCTGGCAGGCCTTTGCGGTCCTGCTCCCGGTGCGCTCGGTGGGGGTGATGGGCGACGAGCGGACGTACGAGAACGTCTGCGCCCTGCGCGCCGTCACCAGCCGCGACGGCATGACGGCCGACTGGTACCCATTCCCGCACGACGTTCTCGCGAGGATTTCTACGCGGATCATCAACGAGGTTACCGGCATCAACCGCGTGTGCTACGACATCTCGTCGAAACCCCCGGCGACGATCGAGTGGGAGTAGGGAGTGCGAAAGTGCGAAAGTGCGAAAGTGCACCGCGACTTCATGCCTCGGCGCGCCGCGTCGTCATCCTGAAGGAGTAACCCGCCCCACCGGCCCGGTCGCCGTAGCCAGGCGCGACTGAAGGATCTAGCCCTGAACCACGAACTCGCCTGGGCGCGGCAGCGAGACGGAAGCCCGGACCTCGGACCGGCCGGAGCCCTGAACGAGCCGTGAAACCGAGGAATGGGGCGGCCTCGGCCCTGCACGGGCGAATGAATTCGCTGCAACAACCACACGAAGTCCACCTTCGTGGACTGGCTTGCGGTGGGGAATTCCGACGCATCCCCGCGCGCCCCGACCCCGCCGAGAAAGCGGCCGAAGGGCGATCGAATTCTCCCTTTCCCCTGCGCAGCGGGGGAGAGGGCCGGGGAGACGAGGCTGCCGAGGCATGCGCCGGCAGCCAGCCCATCCGGCACCACCTGGGTACGCTCGCAATCAAACCGGCCGAAGGGCGATCGAATTCTCCCTTTCCCCTGCGCAGCGGGGGAGAGGGCCGGGGAGAGGGGGCTGCCGAGGCATGCGCCGGCAGCCAGCCCATCCGGAACGCACTCCCGCACTCTCGCACCTTCGCACTCTCGCACTCCCCGTCTCCCATGACTCTCGCCCGACTCCTCCCCGTCCTCGCCGCGCTTACGCTCGCGACGCTCGCCCAGCCCGCCTCCGCGCAGACCGCCGGCGAGCGGCTGAACCAGCTGTTCGCCGACGACTGGGAGTTCCGCCTGCGCGAGAACCCCACCTTTGCCACCAGCCTGGGCGACACGCGCTTCAACGACCGCCTGGACCCCGTCTCCCTGGCTGACGTGCAGCGGCAGACGGAGGAGACCCGCGGGTTCCTCGCGCGCCTGCGCGCCATCCCGCGCGACTCGCTGGACCCCGGCGCGCGCATCGACTACGACATCTTCGCCCGCCAGAAGGAAGAAAGCATCCAGGAGGTGGAGCTGGGGCTTCACCTGATCCCCATCACCAACCGCGAGGGGTTCCACACCTGGTTTCCGCAACTGGGCGAAAACGTCCCGCTCGCCACGGTCCGCGACTACGAGAACTACATCGCCCGGCTGCGCGCCTTCCGCCCGTGGGTGGCCGACCACGTGAACCTGATGCGCGAAGGCATCCGGCGCGGCATGGTGCTGCCGTCGGTGTCGCTGCAGGGGATCGAGGAGACCATCCAGCCCCACATCGTCGACGACCCCGCGAAGAGCCTGCTCTGGAAGCCCTTCGCCGACTTTCCCGCCGGCGTGCCCCAGGCAGACCGCGAGCGGCTGGCGGCGGCCGGGCGCGCGGCCATCCAGGAGGG
>NZ_DATBNB010000556.1 GCF_036554565.1 Longimicrobium sp.
AACGGTGTTCAAGTTCGCGTCGGACGTCGGCGTAGACCAGACCACCGAGATCGCCCGGATGCAGCGGATGCTCGCCGATGTGACGTTCGGTACCCCATCGCCCTGACCGCTCCCTGCCGAGCGGCCGGGGCGCGCCCCACCTCACCCAGCTAAAGGAACACCCATGTCCGTCTCTCCGCCCCGCCCCGCGCGGGTGAACCTGGCCACCCCGTGGGCCCGGCTGTCGCTGGCCCTCGTGCTCGCGGCGGGAGCCGTGCCCGCGGCTGCCCAGGGAACGTCGCAGACCGACCCCCGCGTGGGGCTGCGCGCCGGCATGTACGACGCGGCCGAAGCCTCGTGGAACCTGCGCGTGGTCAGCAAGTCGCGCCCGGCGCCCGGCTTCGAGCGCAGCACCAACTCCGACCTGGCGTTCACCGGCAAGTACGCCATCCAGGGCAACTACAACGGCTGGCAGATCTGGGACATCTCCAACCCGGCCAGCCCCTCGCTGGCGACGGCGTTCGTGTGCCCGGCCTCGCAGAGCGACGTGTCGGTGCACGGCAACCTGCTTTTCATCTCCGGCGAAGGCCTGTCCGGGCGCCTGGACTGCGGCACGCAGGGCGTGCGCGACACGGTGAGCACCGAGCGGCTTCGCGGCCTGCGCATCTTCGACATCAGCGACATCCGCAATCCGAAGAACGTGGGCAACGTGCAAACCTGCCGCGGCTCGCACACGCACACGGTGCTGGCGGACCCGCGCGACCGTGAGAACGTGTACGTCTACATCTCCGGCTCGTCGCAGCTTCGCTCGCCCAACGAGCTTCCGGGGTGCGTGGGCGGCGCGCCGGGCGAAAACCCCAACTCGGCGCTCTTCCGCATCGAGGTAATCAAGGTGCCGCTGGCGCACCCCGAGCGTGCGGCCATCGTAAGCTCGCCGCGCATCTTCAACGACCTGACGGCCCCCGCGCGCCACGGCGAGGCGCCCGAAGACGTGGCCCGCGCCGCGACGGCCGCGGCCGCCGCCCGCGCCCGCGGTGAGTACACCGTGACCATCCAGGGCATGGAGCGCATTGCGCCCGGCCAGTTCATCCAGCCGCTCCTGGACAGCATCGTCAAGCAGCGCGGCGGCACCGGCCCCGCCACGGCGGCCGACAGCGCCGCCCTGCGCCGCGACCTGCAGGGCATCGTCAACCGGATGTTCGCCGAAGACGAGGGCCACGGCCCGCGCCCCGGCCCCACGCAGTGCCACGACATCACCGTGTACCCGGGCATCGGGCTGGCGGGTGGCGCGTGCGAGGGCTACGGCATGCTGCTGGACATCCGCGACCCGGCCAACCCGGTGCGCATCGCCGCGGTGGCCGACAGCAACTTCTCGTACTGGCACTCGGCCACGTTCAACAACGACGGCACCAAGGTGCTGTTCAGCGACGAGTGGGGCGGCGGCGGCCAGGCCAAGTGCCGCGCCACCGACCGTCCGGAGTGGGGCGCCAACGCCATCTTCACCATCGAGAACGGCCGCGACATGCGGTTCCGGAGCTACTACAAGCTCCCGGCGCCCCAGACGGCGCTCGAGAACTGCGTGGCGCACAACGGCTCGCTGATCCCCATTCCGGGGCGCGACGTGATGGTGCAGGCGTGGTACCAGGGCGGCATCTCGGTGTTCGACTGGACGGACGCGGCGCGCCCGTTCGAGATCGCCTTCCATGACCGCGGGCCGTCGGATTCCACGCGCATGGGCCCGGGCGGATCGTGGTCGGTGTACTGGTACAACGGCGCCATCGTCAGCTCCGAGATTTCGCGCGGGCTCGACATCTTCCAGCTGCAGCCCAGCCGGTTCCTGTCGCAGAACGAGATCGACGCGGCGAACACCGTCAAGCTGGAGCAGCTGAACCCGCAGGGCCAGCCCAAGTTCGTGTGGCCGCCCAGCTTCGCGCTGGCGCGCGCCTACGTGGACCAGCTGGAGCGCTCCAGCGGCCTGAACGCCGGCCGCATCACCGCCGTCCGGCAGGCGCTGACGAACGCGGAGCGCGCCTCGGGCGCGGGCCGCCGCACGGCGCTGAACAGCCTGGCCACGAGCCTGGACGGCGACGCCGGCCGCTCGTCCGACGGCGCCAAGGTGCGGATGCTGGCGGGCGCCGTCCGCGACCTGGCCCGCGCGCGGTAAGCCGGGCAGTACGGTCTGATGGACAACGAGAATCGCCCCGGGCCAGGTGCCCGGGGCGGTTCTCGTTCCAGACGGTCACTGCAGATCTACCCTCGAACGGCGCCCCCGTCCGCGTGGCTATGGAACTTGCGCCTGACGTAGCGCCACCCCGCCGGTTCACGGACGAAGAAGAAGTGGTTCTGGTCGACGTAGAACGTGAGCGCATACGGGTCGTCCGCCGGCGCGGGCCAACCGGTGCCCTGTTCCACCAGGACGACCGCAGTGTCGCCGTGAAAGGCCAGGCGGCGTGTGGCGATCCAGTTGTAATACCCGCGCCTTGGGGGAAGGGCGGCTTCGGGAGCAGCCTGCAGGACGAGGGCGACGGCAGAGTCGAATGCCGTGCTGGGCGGACGTACCTCGAGCCGGTTCCTCCGCCCGACCTGCGGGACGACGGTCTCCACGAGGTACGCTCCGACGGCCTGCG
>NZ_DATBNB010000557.1 GCF_036554565.1 Longimicrobium sp.
CGGCGAACGTTCATCACGTCCACCTCGTCGTCTTCCACCAGCAGAATGTTCAGCATTTTCTCATCGGCCTGTGACATCGTCCGCTCTCCTGGGCCACGTAAACCGGAAGGTGGCGCCCCCGTGCGGGGGAGACTCCACCCAGATGCGCCCGCCCCTGCTTTCCACCAGCTTCTTGACCAGCGACAGGCCGATGCCCGTGCCCTCTACCTTGTCGCGCGCCTGCAGCGTCTGGAAGATGCCGAAGATGCGCTCGTGGTACTCCGGTGCAATCCCGGGTCCGTTGTCGGCCACGCTGAACTCGAAGGCGCTTCCCAGGTCGCCCGCGGTCACCTGCACCCAGGGCGCGGGGCTGGTGTTGTACTTGGCCGCGTTGCCGAGCAGGTTCATGAACACCTGCTGCAGGGGGAGCCGCTCGGTAACCATCCGCGGCAGCGGCTCCGGCACGCGCACCTCGAATCCGGCGGGAAGCGCCAGCAGGTCCTCGGCCTCTTCCAGCAGCGCCTGCACGTCTACCTCCTCCGGCTCTTCGCGCACCCGCCCCGCGCGGGAGTACGTGAGGATGCCGTCGATCAGCCCCTCCATGCGGTGCACCCGGCCGCGCAGCAGCTCCAGGTGCTCGCGTGCCTCGTCGGTCACGCGGTCGCCCAGGTCTTCCTCGATCCAGCTGGACAGGTTGGCGATGCCGCGCAGGGGGGCCTTCAGGTCGTGGCTGGCCACGTAGGCAAACTGGTCCAGCTCCTTGTTGCTGGCCTCCAGCTGCCGCGCCAGGCGGCCCAGCTCGTCGGCCTTGGCCTCCACCTCCCGCCGGGCGCGCACCTGCGCCGTCACCTCCACCGCGTGCACCAGGATGTCGCGCCCGTGCGCGCCGCCGCCCGCCAGCGGGCGCCACACAAGGTTCCACCAGGTGTCTTCCAGCACGCCGCTCCCGAACCGCTCCAGCGGCACGTTCACCTCGGGATCGTGAAAGGGCTCGCCGGTTTCGTACACGCGCCGCAGCATCTCGAACAGCCCCGTTCCCTCGAACTCCGGGAACACGTCGCGGAAGGGCCGGCCCACGGCGTTGGGCTTGCCCACCGTCTGCTCCCAGGTGGGGTTCACCAGGCTGATCACGTGGTCCGGCCCGGAGTACAGGGCCATCACGGCGGGCGCCTCGGCAAAGATCTGCTGCAGGCGGGCCTGCCCGGTCTCCAGCTCGGCGATCAGCCGCTCGCGCTCGGCCTCGGCCGCGCGCCGCTCGGTGATGTCCTGCACCGTGCCCAAAAAGCGCGCCGGCTTGCGGGCCCCGCCCTGCCCCTGGAACGACACGCGCCCCACGGCGCGCACCCAGCGGTGCTCGCCGTCGGGGCACACGATGCGGTAGTCGGTGGCGAACTCGCCGCGTCCCCCGGGGTCCATGGCCGCGGCCACGGCCACGTTCGCCCGGTCCTTGTCGTCGGGGTGCACGATCTCCAGGAAGGTGTCGTAGGTCACCTCGCCCTCCTGCGGCACCCCGAAGATCCGCCGCGCCCGCGGGTCCCACGCCAGCGCGCCCCCCGACACGTCCCAGTCGTAGGTGCCCACGTCGGCGGCGTCCAGCGCCAGGCGCAGCCGCTCTTCCAGCCGCTCCACCGCCACGCGCGCCCGCACCTGCTCCGTCACCTCCACCGCGTGGATGAGGATGCCGCTCACGGCGCCGTCGTCGCGCAGCGGCTGGAAGACGAAGTTGTAGAAGCCTTCCTCCAGCTGGCCGGTGCCGTGCCGGTCGATGAGCACCGGCGATTCGTTGCCCACCACGGCCTGGCCGCCGGCGTACACACCGTCCAGCATTTCGAAGTAGCCCTGCCCCGCCACCTCCGGGATCGCCTGGCGGATGGTTTTGCCCAGCACCTCGCGCCCGCCCACCGTGGCCAGGTACGGCGGGTTGGCCAGCTCGAACACGTGCTCGGGCCCGCGCAGCACGGCGATCATGGCGGGAGCCTGCATGAACAGCTCGCGAAGGCGCGAGCGCTCCGCGTCCAGCTGCCCGATCAGCCCCTCCCTTTCCTCGGCCGCGCGCCGTTCGGCGTCGACGTCGTCCAGCACCACCAGCGCATGGGTCATCTCGCCGCGGGCGTTGCGGATGGGGACGCCGGTGATCTGCACCCAGCGGCGCACGCCGTCGCCGCGCTCGTACAGGTACGGGTCCGGCCCGGCGGGGCGGCCGGTGGCGAGCACCCGGGCCAGCGGGTACTCGTGCCCCTCCACGCGCCGCCCATCGGGGTGGAAGGCCGTCCACTCGCGGTACGCCTCCACGCTTTCGGAACGCAGGAGCGGGTGCCCCAGGATCTCCTCCAGCCGGGGGTTTCCCATGACGATGGCGCCCGACGGGGCCTCGGCGATGATGATGCCCACGGGCGCGTTCTCGATGACGGCGGCCAGCTGGGCGCGTTCGCGTCCGGACTCCTCGATGGCGTGCTGCAGCTGCTCGTTGGAGGTTTCCAGCTCCACCTGCACGTCTTCCATCTGCTGGGCCTGCACCGTCAACTCTTCGGTCTGCGCCTCCATCTGGGCGGCCTGCTCCTCCAGCCGCCTGCGCTGCTCCACCATCTCGGTGACGTCCACCCCGTGCGCCAGGATCCCCGCGACGGCGCCGTCCGGCCCGGGAAGGGGCTGGTAGACGAAGTTGACGAAGCGCGCCTCCATCCCCGCGCCCGCCTCGCGCTGCAGCGCCACCGGCACCTCGGTGCCCACGAAGGGCTGGCCGGTGGTGTACACGCTGTCCAGCAGCGCCAGGAAGCCCTGCTCCACCACCTCGGGAAGGGCCTCGGCCACCGTCCTGCCCAGGATGTCGCGGTGCCCCACCAGCTGGTAGTACGGCGGGTTGGCCAGCTCGAAGACGTGCGTGGGCCCGGTGAGCATGGCGATGAAGGCGGGCGACTCCTGGAACACCGTCCGCAGGCGCGCGCGCTCCATCTGCAGGTCGTTCAGCAGCCGCCGGCGCTCCGCCTCGGCCCGCCGGTCGTCGCTGATGTCGCGCGCCTCGATGATGGTGCCGACCGTGCGCTCGCCGTCGCGGATGGGGCTGGCGGTAAAGGCCACGGGGTAGAAGTGCCCGTCCTTGTGGACGAACGTTTCCTCTCCCTGCTCGCGCATGTTCTGGGGAAACGCCCGGTCGATGGGGCACTCCTCCAGGGGATACGGAGTGCCGTCGGGGCGCGTGTGGTGCACGTAGTCGTGGAGCGCCTTTCCCTGCACCTCGGCCAGGGTGTAGCCGGTGAGCTGCTCGGCGGCGGGGTTCATGTACGTGCACCGCTGGTGCTCGTCCATGACGAAGAGCGCGAGCGTCGCGTTCTCCGAGACGGTGCGCAGCTGGCGCGTCTGGTCGGCCAGCCGCGCCTCGCGCTCCCGCAGCTGCCCGGCGAGCGCCTCGGCGCGCTGC
>NZ_DATBNB010000558.1 GCF_036554565.1 Longimicrobium sp.
GCAGCGGCCCGAACAGCAGGATCATTGCGCTGATCACCAGGATGGCCAGCAGCGCCGGGAACACGAACACCGCCGTGAACAGCTTGTTGTCGAACTTCAGGTGCATGTAGTACGCGACCACCGACACGAACTTCAGCGCCGACAGCGTCAGGATGATGAAGATGGCCGTTCCCGCCGCGTACCAGTGCTGCGTTTCGCCGTAGTACCCCACCACCTCCAGCACCGTCAGCCCGATCAGGATGGCCCCGATGGTCAGGTAGAACCGGTTGGTGGGGTGCGCGTGCTGGCTGTGCGCCATCTCGTGAGTCTCGCTCGACATTGGCCCGCTCAGGGAATCAGGTACACGAGGGGGAAGATCACGATCCAGATGACGTCGACGAAGTGCCAGTACAGGCCGCCGATCTCCACCAGGAGCGACTTCTCCGGCCCCAGCTTGCCGGTGTGCACCCGCCACGCCAGCGTCAGCAGGTAGATCACGCCCGCCGTCACGTGGGCCCCGTGGAACCCCGTCAGCAGGTAGAACGACGAGCCGAACAGGTTGCTCGAGATGGTCAGCCCCTCGTGGATGAAGTGGCTGTACTCGTACACCTGCCCCACCGCGAAGATGGCGCCGCCGATGGCCGTGGCGATCAGCCAGTTGCGGCTCCAGGTGCGGTCGCCCCGCTGCGTGGCCGAAAGCGCCAGCACCATCATCACCGAGCTCATCAGCAGGATGAAGGTGGTGAAGGTGATCAGCGGCATGTTGAACACGCCTTCCACGTGCTGCCCGTTCCACACCCGGTCGTGCGGAAAGGGTGGCTTCAGGCTCTTGCCCTTGTAGGCCATGTACGTGGCGATCAGCGAGCCGAACAGCAGGCACTCCGAGCCGATGAAGCCCCAGAACGCCAGCTTGCGGCTGTCCAGCCCCGTGCTGGTGTCCAGGTGGGCCGGGTGGGCGGCGTGCGCCTCCAGCGCGTGCGAATGATCCATGGTCCTGTCGGTACCCGTGTGTGCGTCCAAGTAAGGCGAAGTGCGCCGCGGATCAGTGCTCGTGCCCGGGCTCGAAGGCGAACTTGAAGATCGACAGCGCGGTCAGGGCCACGCCTGCCACCGTCAGCAGCCACAGCCAGTGGAGCGCCCCGTCCATCGAGCGGAAGATCAGCCCCATGAAGGTCAGCGAGATCCCCGAGGCCAGAACGATGGGCCAGAACGACGGCGGCGGCAGGTGAATGCCCAGGTCGTGCGCCGACATCTTGTTCTCGTCGTCGGGGTACGTCACCTGGCCCAGGTCGGCGCCCATCAGACGCACCTGCTCGGTGTCCTCTTCCGCCCGTCCGTGGGGAATGTCGCCGTCCTTGGCGGGGTCGCCCTCCCACAGGGGCATGCGCGAGTGCACCACCGGGATCGTGCGGAAGTTGTACACCGGCGGGGGCGACGGGATGGACCACTCCAGCGTGGGCGCGCCCCACGGGTTGGGCCCGGCCAGCTTCCCCCACTTCCACGAGAGCGCCAGGTTGATGGCGAAGACCAGCGTGCCCAGGGCGATGATGAACGAGCCCGCCGAGATCACCAGGTTGATCTCGTTGAAGCCCATGTTGTCGGCGTAGGTGAAGATGCGCCGCGGCATGCCCAGCATCCCCAGGAAGTGCATGGGGAAGAAGGTCAGGTTCATGCCGATCAGGGTCAGCCAGAAGTGCGCCTTGCCCGCACGCTCGCTCAGCAGGCGCCCCGTGATCTTGGGGTACCAGTAGTAGATGCCCGACCACAGCCCGAGCACCGTGCCGCCGAAGAACACGTAGTGCAGGTGCGCCACGATGAAGTACGTGTCGGTCTGCTGCAGGTCCGAGGGCGCCGCCGCGTGCATCACGCCCGAGATGCCGCCGATGGTGAACATGGCGATGAACGCGATGGAGAACAGCATGGCCGTGGTGTAGCGGATGGCGCCGCCCCACATGGTCCCCAGCCAGTTGAACACCTTGATCCCCGTGGGGATGCCGATGAGCATCGTCGACAGGGCGAAGAAGCTGTCGGCGATGGGGCCCATGCCCACCGCGAACATGTGGTGGCTCCACACGCCCCAGCCCAGCCAGCCGATCAGCACCCCCGAGAACACCATCACGTTGTAGCCGAAGAGCGGCTTGCGGCTGAACGTGGGAAGCACCTCCGACACCATCCCCATGATGGGAAGGATCAGGATGTACACCTCGGGGTGGCCGAACATCCAGAACAGGTGCTGCCAGAGCAGCGGGTCGCCGCCGGCGGCCACGCTGTAGAACTGCGTGCCGAACACCCGGTCGAACATCAGCTCGGTGATGGCGATGGTGAACACCGCCATGGCCGTCACGATCAGGATGCTCGTGATCAGCGTGAGCCAGGTGAAGATGGGCATGCGCATCAGCCGCATTCCCGGCGCGCGCATGTTGATGATGGTGACGATGAAGTTCAGCGACGCGATGATCGACGACAATCCCAGGATCTGCAGGCCCAGGACGTAGAAGTCCATGTTGATGCCGGGCGAGAACTGCTTGGTGGTGATGGGCGCGTACGCGAACCACCCCGAGTTCGGGCCCAGCTTCATCAGGATGCTGGCGTTGAAGAAGATCACGCCGAAGAAGTAGACCCAGTACGACAGCGCGTTCAGCCGCGGGAACGCCACGTCGCGCGCCCCGATCTGCAGCGGGATGATGTAGTTGAAGAACGCGGCCGTCAGCGGCATGAGCGCCGCGAAGATCATCGTCAGCGCGTGCATGGTGAAGAGCTGGTTGTACAGCTCGGCGCTGACGAAGTCGTTGTTGGGCACGCCCAGCTGCACCCGGATCAGCAGCGCCTCGATGCCGCCCACCAGGAAGAAGAAGAAGGCCGTGACGCCGTACATGATGCCGATCCGCTTGTGGTCGACCGTGGTGATCCAGCTCCACAGTCCCGTCGGCTCGGCGTGCGCGGCCGCGTGCGCGTGCGGGGCGGCCAGCGTTGCAGATGATGCCATTCCTACTCCATCGGGTTCGGGGCGCCGCCGGGGACCGGGCGCCTGATCACGGAACCGCCCCCGTCAGGGGCGGGACGTCACCACCGTATCGGGCTCTGGCGCTACTGCAGCGACTGCAGGTACGCCACAATGTACTGGACCTGCTCGTCCGTCAGGTTGCCGCCGGCCGCCTTGCCCTGCGGGGGCATCAGCGCCCCCGGCTTCATCGCGGGCGGGTTGCGCACCCACTTCGCCAGGTTCTCGGCGTTGTTCTCGACGATGCCCGCGGCGAGCGTGCGGCGCCGCCCGAAGTGCGTCAGGTTGGGCCCCAGCCGCCCCACCATGGGCGTGCCCTCGATCACGTGGCAGCCGGCGCAGGCGCCCTGCGTGACCAGCTTCTTGCCCAGCGCCACGGCCGAGGTGCTGTCCGTGGGCTCCAGCGCGGGGCGGGCCTCGTTCTCCAGCCACTGCCGGAAGCCCTCGGGGGTGTGCGCGATCAGCCGCATCTTCATCAGCGCGTGGCTGTCGCCGCAGAACTCGGCGCACTGGCCCATGTACACGCCGGGCACCGTGGGCGTAAAGATCAGCCGGTTCACGCGGTTGGTGATCAGGTCGCGCTTGCCCGCCATCTGCGGCACCCAGAACGAGTGCAGCACGTTGTCCGACTCCAGCAGCAGCTGCACCGGCTGGTTGATGGGAACGTGGATCTCGTTGGCGGTGATGATGGTGTCGTTGCCCACCGGGTACTGGAACTCCCACCACCACTGCTTGCCGATCACCCGCACGTTGAGCGCGTTGGCGGGGGGCTCGGGCTGGGTGATGAAGATGGCGCGCACGGTGAAGACGGCGATCACCGCCACGATCAGCGCCGGGAGCAGCGTCCACGCCACCTCGAGCTTGGTGTTGCCGTGGATCTGCTTGGGTTCCGGCATGCCGGGGCGGTACCGGAACTTCCACATGATGTAGCCCATCCCCGCGAACGTCAGCACGCCCACGACGATGCCCATCCACATGGTCAGGTTGAACAGAAACATCTGCTCCCTGGCCATCTCGGTTTCGGGCACGAACGTGGTCTGCGGGTAGCGCTTGATGTGGTCTTCGCCGCAGGCCGCCAGCAGGGCCAGGAGCGCGGCGGCCAGCAGCGGCCGCATCCCGCGCGCGGCCCGCCCCGGGGGGGTCGTGCGGGCGGCGGGAATGGAGACTGACTTCATCGGCTGTGGGTGTTCGGCGTTCTTGCTGGTTGCTCTCACTGGAGCCCGGCGCACGTGGGCGCGCGCGAGCCGTGCCCGAAACGGGGGGCTGCCCGGCTGGGCGCGCATAATAGGTGTGCCCGCCGGGATTCGCCAGTGCTCTTTCTGGCGAGAATGTACGGTGGGTGGGGCGCGCTGTCTGTGGGGAGTTCTCCCACCTGCCGCGCCGCTCCCGGCACGCGCATCCCGGGCCGCGACGGTATCACCGCCGCGGGCTTCTCCGTATCTTCCGCTCCCCGGTTCCCGTTCTCCCTTTCCCCGTGGTTCATGGCCCAGGCACGATCGCATGCCGGACAGCAGCGCCGGTCGCCGTCGGACGGCCCGCCGTCGCTGGCCGAGCGGATGCGCGCCATGCGCAACGTCCCCCCGTTCCTGCGCATGGTGTGGCGCACCCACCGCGGCTACGTGCTTGGCATCGCCGCGCTGCGGCTGGTGCGGGCGTTCGTGCCGCTGGCGTCGCTGTGGGTGGGCAAGCTGATCGTCGACGAGGTCGTCGCCGCGACCCGCGGCGGCGTGCCCGACTGGGACCGCATCGGCGGGCTGGTGGCGCTGGAGTTCGGGATCGTGGCCGTGGGCGAGGTGGCCGCGCGCACCGGGACGCTGCTGGAAAGCCTGCTGGGCGACCTGTTCAGCAACCGCATGAGCGTGCGGCTGATGGAGCACGCGGCCGAGCTGGACCTTCAGCACTTCGAGGATCCCGCCTTCTACGACCGGCTGGAGCGCGCCCGACGGCAGACGGTGGGGCGCATCGCCCTGCTCAACCAGCTCTTCGGGCTGGCGCAGGACGCGCTCACCATCCTCACCCTCACGGGGACGCTGCTCGCCTTCTCGCCCATCCTCTTCGGCCTGCTCGTGGTCGCCGTGCTCCCGTCGTTCCTGGGCGAAACCCACTTCGCCGCGCTGGGCTACTCGCTGCTGTACCAGTGGACGCCCGAGCGGCGGAAGCTGGACTACTACCGGATGGTGGCCGCGTCGGACAAGACGGCCAAGGAGGTGAAGCTCTTCGGCCTGTCGCCGTACCTGATCGAGCAGTACCGCACCCTGGCGGACGGGTTCTACGAGGCCAACCGGCGCCTGGCCATCCGCCGTTCGCTCGCCAGCACCGGCCTTACCCTTCTTTCGACCCTCGGCTACTACGCGGCCTACGCCACCATCATCTACCGCACCGTCCTGGGCCGGCTGACGCTGGGCGACCTGACGCTGCTGGCGGGCACCTTTTCCCGCTCGCGCGACCTGATCCAGCGCATGCTGCTCTCCACCACGGAGCTGTACGAGCAGGCGCTGTACCTGGACGACCTCTTCATCTTCCTTCGCCTGCAGCCGTCCATCCGACGCACGGACGCGTCGCTCCCCTTCCCCGATCCCATCCGCGAGGGGTTCGAGTTCCGCGACGTCTGGTTCCGCTACCCGGACGGGGAGGAGGGCGCCGCCGATCGCCCCGACGACGATCCGTCGTGGGTGCTGCGCGGCGTGTCGTTCCGCATTCGCCCTGGCGCGCGGCTGGCGCTGGTGGGGGAGAACGGCGCGGGAAAGACGACCGTCACCAAGCTGCTGACGCGGCTGTACGAGCCCACCCGCGGCGCCGTGCTGCTGGACGGCCGTCCGCTGGGCGACTACGACCCGGCGGATCTCCACGACCAGGCGGGGGTGATCTTCCAGGACTTCGTGCGCTACGACATGACGGCGGAAGAGAACATCGCCGTGGGCCGCATCGGCGACCTGGCGCGCGACCCGGCCGCCGCCCGTCCGCGGGTGGAGGGGGCGGCGCAGCGGTCGCTGGCGTCCGAGGTGGTTGAGGCGCTCCCCAAGCGCTACGGGCAGATGCTGGGGCGGCGCTTCGAAGGCGGGGTAGACCTGTCGGGCGGGCAGTGGCAGAAGGTGGCGCTGGGGCGCGCCTACATGCGCGACGCCCAGCTGCTGATCCTGGACGAGCCCACCGCCGCCCTGGACGCCCGCGCCGAGTACGAGGTGTTCCAGCGCTTCTCGGAATTGACGGCCGAGAAGATGGCCGTCCTGATCTCGCACCGCTTCAGCACCGTGCGGATGGCGGACCGCATCGTGGTCCTGGAGCACGGGCGGGTGCTGGAGGAGGGGACGCACGACGAGCTGCTGGCCCTGGATGGCCGCTACGCCGAACTGTTCAACCTGCAGGCCGCGGGTTACCGTTGACGGGTTTGATTTTGGCCCCGGGCGGGCCACGTACAAACCCCGTTCACCTTCCCATCCGGCGCTCGCGGCCCCATATTCCCGGGGCACCTCCCCACCACAGAGGCGCCGGCGCACACCCAGCGCAAGTCGTTGGGCAGCAAGCAGTTTCGCGATACCGTCACCCACGCTTCGGGAGCCCTCCAGGCCCATGTCGTTCGTTCACCTGCACTGCCACTCCGAGTACTCGCTGCTCGACGGCGCCAACCGCATCGGCGACCTGATCAAGCGTGCCAAGGACTTCGAGCAGCCTGCGCTGGCGCTCACGGACCACGGGTGCATGTACGGCGCGTGGGTCTTTCAGGAGGCCGCCAAGAAGGCCGGGATCAAGCCCATCGTGGGCATGGAGGCGTACGTGGCGCCGGGCGCGCGGACGGACCGCAGCAAGGCCAAGGGCGAAAAGGGCTACTACCACCTCGTACTTCTCGCGCGCGACTACCAGGGCTACAAGAACCTCACCAAGCTCACCTCCATCGGCTACACCGAGGGGTTCTACGGCAAGCCGCGCATCGACCGCGAGGTGCTGCAGAAGTACTCCGAGGGGCTGATCGTGACCTCGGCCTGCCTGGCGGGCGAGGTCGCGCAGCACCTGATGGAAGACCGCTGGGAGCAAGCGCGCGACGCCGTGGCGTGGCACCAGGAAACCTTCCGCGACCGCTACTACCTGGAGGTGCAGGGCCACGACAGCCCCGGCCAGGAAGAGCTGAATCGCCGCATCTTCAAGCTGGCGCAGGAGATGAGCGTTCCCGTCGTGGCCAGCAACGACGCGCACTTCCTGAACGCGCACGACCACCAGGCGCACGACGTCCTGCTGTGCATCGGGCTGGGGAAGGACTTCAGCGACCCCAACCGCATGAAGTACGACGGGCAGCTGTACTTCAAGAACACCGACGAAATGCGCGAGCGGTTTCCCGGGCGCCCCGACGTGCTCGAGAACACGCTGCGCATCGCGGACGAGTGCAACTGGAGCTATCCCAAGGGATACCAGGTGCCCGCGTTCCCCGTGGCCGAGAAGGGCTTCACCAGCGAGGCCGAGATGCTGGCCGACTGGGTGTGGCGCGGCGCGATGGAGCGCTACGCCAAGGACGCCCCCGCCGGCGCCGACCCCCGCACGGCCCTCGCGCCGGAGCTGGTGGAGCGCATCGACTACGAGCTGAGCGTGATCAGCAACCCCAAGATGGACTACTCGGGGTACTTCCTGATCACCGCCGACTTCATCCAGTGGGCGCGCGACCACGACATTCCCGTGGGCCCCGGGCGTGGCTCGGCGGCGGGAAGCATCGTGGCGTTCTGCACCGGTATCACCGACTGCTGCCCCATCAAGTTCGACCTGCTCTTCGAGCGGTTCCTGAACCCCGAGCGCGTGTCGATGCCCGACATCGACGTGGACTTCTGCTTCGAGCGGCGGGGCGAGGTCATCGAGTACGTGCGCGACAAGTACGGCCGCGACGCGGTGGGCCAGATCATCACCTTCGGGACGATGAAGAGCCGCGCCGTGATCAAGGACGTGGGCCGCACCCTGGGCTTCGCGCCGGCCGAGACGGACAAGCTGGCGAAGCTCATCCCCAACGGCCCCGCGTACTCGCTGACCGTCGAAGAGGCGCGCGACAAGATCCCCGAGATCAAGGAGCTGTACGAAAAGGACGCGCGATACCGGCAGCTGCTGGAGTATTCGTCCACGCTGGAGGGACTCTCGCGCCACTCGTCCGTGCACGCCGCCGGCGTCGTGATCGCGCCCGGGCCGCTGGACGAGTACGTCCCCGTCTGCACGCAGAGCACCAAGGGCTCGGGCGGCAACGGCGAGTCGGTGATCGTCACCCAGTACGACATGACGTGCCTGGAAAAGGCCGGCATGCTCAAGATGGACTTCCTGGGGCTGAAGACGCTCACGGTGATCTACGACACCGTGGCAGACATCCGCCGCCGCTACGGCGCGCTGAAGCACCCCACGACGGGCGAGGAGTACGCGCGCGCCGAAGACATTCCGCTGGACGACGCCGAGGTGTACGCCATGCTGGCGCGCGGCGGCACCGCGGGGGTGTTCCAGTTCGAATCGGCGCTGGCGACGGAAAAGCTCCGGCAGATGAAGGCCGACCGCTTCGACGACCTCGTCGCCGCCAACGCGCTGCTGCGTCCCGGCCCGCTGGACATGGGGATGGACACGGTGTACATCCGGCGCAAGCTGGGGCAGGAGCCGGTGAAGTACCCCTTCCCCGAGCTGGCCGACGTGCTGCAGCCCACCTACGGCGTGATCGTGTACCAGGAGCAGGTGATGCGCATCGCGCAGATCCTCTCCGGCTTCACGCTGGCCGAGGCCGACGTGCTTCGTAAGGCGGTGGGCAAGAAGGACGCGGAGCTGATCGCCAAGGAGCTGGGCAAGTTCGTGGAGAAGGCGGTGGAGAAGGGCCATCCCCGCCAGCAGATCCAGGACCTGTCGGACCAGATCGAGGCGTTCGGACGGTACGGATTCAACAAGTGCCTGCCCGGCGACACGGAGGTGCTGGATTCCTCGACCGGGCGCCTGGTGCGCATCGACGACCTGTACCACGGCCGCGCCACCCTGGGTACGGTGGCCACCTGCCACACCGACGTGCTGAAGCTGGGCCACGGCGCCGTCGCGGACGTGGTCGACAACGGGATCAAGCCCGTTTACCGCCTGCGTACCGAGTCCGGCCGGGAGATCGAGGCGACGGACAACCACCCGTTCTTCACCATGGGCGGATGGAAGGCGCTCGGCGCGCTGGATGCCGGTGAGCACATCGCGGTGCCGCGCTCGCTCCCGGTGGAAGGCTCCGCTACGTGGCCGGAGCACGAGGTGATCGCGCTGGGGCACCTGCTGGCCGAAGGCAACCTGTGCCACCCGCACTCGGTGTACTTCTACAACCAGGACCCGCGCGAGATCGCGGACTACGTGGCGGCGGCGGAAGCGTTCGGCAACGTTCGCTGCACCTTCGGCGAGAAGGACGGCACCACGCACGTGTACGCGGCGCGCGAAGAGCGCCGCGAGGAGCCGGGGATCTTCGCCTGGGCCCGGCGGCTGGGAATGCTGGGGAAGACGGCCACGCAGAAGGAAGTGCCCGCCGACGCGTTCACGCTCAGGAACCGGCAGATCGCCCTTCTCCTGAGCCGCATGTGGGCCGGCGACGGCCACATCAACGTGGGCGACCGCAACGTCTACTACGCCACTTCGTCCTCGCGGCTGGCCCGCCAGGTTCAGCACCTGCTCCTTCGCCTGGGCATCCTGGGCCGCGTGCGGGAGGTGAGGTTCCCGTATCGCGGCGGGTGGAAGGCGGGGTGGCAGGTGTTCGTCACCGGCAACGAGAACCTTCGCCGCTTTTCCATGACCGTAGCGGCGAGCTTCCTCAGCGCCGAGCGCCGGCACGCCGTGGAGCAGCTGGTCCTGGCGCAGCCGGCGGGCGGGCCCTCCAAGGACCTGGTGCCGGTCGCCGTCCGCGGCCTGGTGCGGGCGGCAAAGGAGCAGTCGGGGCAGACCTGGGCACAGGTGGAGCGCGCCGCAGACGTTTCGTCGCGCGACTTCTATCCCGTAGGCACCAACCCCAATAAGATCGGGTTCACGCGCAGGACCATCGGCCAGCTCGCCGACCACTTTGCCGACGTCCAGCTGCGGGCGTACGCGGACAGCGACGTGCTGTGGGACCGCGTGGTATCCATCGAGTACGTCGCCGACAAGCAGACGTACGACCTGGAGGTGCCGGGCACCCACAACTTTGTGGCGAACGACATCATCGTCCACAACAGCCACTCCGCCGCGTACTCGCTGGTGGCGTACCAGACTGGCTGGCTGAAGGTGCACTACCCGGCCGAGTTCATGGCGGCGCTGATGTCGTCCGTGGTCGACAAGATCGACGACGTGGTGTCGTACATCGCGCAGTGCCGCGAGATGGGTCGTTTCATCCCGCGCGTGGGCCGCGAGGGGATCGAGGTGCTGCCGCCCCACGTCAACGAGAGCAACTGGAAGTTCACCGTAGTGGGCGAGGGCGTGGGCAAGATCCGCTTCGGGCTGGGCGCCATCCGCGGCGTGGGCGAGGGCGCGGTGCGGTCCATCATCGCCGCGCGGGTCACGGAGGGGCCGTTCACCTCCATGTTCGACCTGCTGAGCCGCATCGACCTGCGCCTGTGCAACAAGCGCGTGCTCGAGGCGCTGATCTGCGCCGGTGCGCTCGACGGCTTCGACGAGGACGGCGGGCGCAGCCAGCTGCTCGCGGGGCTGGACTCGGCGTTCGCCAACGCGCAGATGATCCAGAAGGAGCGCGAGAGCGCGCAGGACAGCTTCTTCGACATGCTGCTGGGCGGGGGCGACACCGCCGCCGCCACGCTGGTGCAGGCCCCGCCGCTCCCCAAGGTGGACAAGTGGACGGAGACCGAGCGGCTGGCGCGCGAAAAGGAGATCCTGGGCTTCTTCATCAGCGGCCACCCGCTGAACCGCTACCGCGAAGACGTGGCGCTGTTCGAGGCGCGCAGCAACACGTCGATGCTCAAGAACCAGAAGGACTGCAAGGTGGAGCTGGCTTGCGTGGTCACCGAGGCCGCGCGGCAGATCAGCAAGAAGGACGGTTCGGAGTGGGGCCGCATCACCGTCGAAGACTTCCACGGAACGGCCACGGTGCTTGCGTTCGGCGAGTCGTGGGCTAAATACAAGGAAGTCCTCAAGCAGGACGCGCCCGTCGTCATCCGCGGCGCGGTGAGCAACCGCGAGCGCGACGAGGAGGACCCGCCCCTTTTCCTGGACAGCGCCGTGGCCCTGGGCGACATTCGGGAAAGCGGCGACGTGGGCGTGCAGATCGAGCTGGCGTCGGCCGGGATGGACCCCGCCGCCGTCGCGGCGACCAGGGACATCCTGGCGAAGCATGCCGGCGCCGGCGCGCTGTTCGTCGTCTGGAAGAACGGCGGGGGCGAAGGCGAGGCGCCGCGCCTGCGGTCCCGGGCGGTTCGCGTGGCCCCGCGCGACGAGCTGCTGATGGAGCTTCGCGAGGCCCTGGGCGACGACCGCGTCCGCCTTCACCGCGACGCGGCGGCCGTGGTGGCCATCCAGCGCGAAGAGCGCTTCCCCCGCCGCGGCGGGGGTGGAGGCGGGGGATTCAGCATCAACAGCAGCGGCGGGGAGTAGAGCCGGGCGCACTCCCTACACCGGCCTCGCTCCGGCGGTTCAAACCGCGGCTGGAACTTCACGAAGTCCGCCTGCGCGGACTGCACGGGTAAATCAAGCGCGCGAAGGCAGGACACGCGCACTCTACTGGCTCCCTCCCCCCGCGGGGTTTGCGGGGGAAGGGTTGGGGATGGGGGGCGCCCGCGGAGCGAGCGGGGCTCAGCCCCATCCGGCACGAAGTTCTCCCTCTCCCCTGCGAAGCGGGGGCAGGGGGCCGGGGGAGGGGGCTGCCTGGACATGCGAGGCGGCCCCTCGAACCCCGATCGAAGTTCCCCCTCTCCCGCGCGGTTTGTGGGGGAGGGGCCGGGGGAGGGGGAACCTCCCCGCACGATGACCCAGCAAGGAATCACGACGTGGCAACGGTAGCCCACCTGGACTTCGAGCGCGCCATCGCCGACGTGGAGGAGCAGATCGGATCGCTCCGCACGCTGGCCGGCGAGCGCGGCGTAGACGTAACCACCGAGCTGGCCGCGCTGGAGCGCAAGCTCAACGGCCTCAAGGCCGACACGTTCGCCAACCTGTCGCCCATCGAGCGGGTGGGGGTGGCGCGCCACCCGCGCCGGCCCTATACGCTGGACTACCTGGAGCTGGTGTTCACCGACTTCGTGGAGCTGCACGGCGACCGGCAGTACCGCGACGACGCCAGCATCGTGGGCGGCTGGGCGCGGCTGGACGGCGAGTCGGTGATGGTGCTGGGGCAGCAGAAGGGGCGCGACATGAAGGAGAACGTGCTGCGCAACTTTGGCATGCCGCACCCGGAGGGCTACCGCAAAGCATTGCGGTTGATGAAATTGGCTGAGAAGTTCAACCGCCCGCTGATCACGCTGATCGACACCATGGGCGCCTATCCCGGCCTGGGCGCCGAGCAGCGCGGGCAGGGCGAGGCCATCGCCCGCAACCTGCGCGAGATGGCGGCGCTCAAGATTCCCAGCATCGCCACGGTCATCGGCGAAGGCGGCTCGGGGGGCGCGCTGGCCATCGCCGTCGCCGACCGCGTGCTGATGCTGGAAAACAGCATCTACTCGGTCATCAGCCCCGAGGGGTGCGCGGCCATCCTGTGGAAGAACGCCACGGCCCGCGACAAGGCGGCCGAGGCCATGAAGATCACCGCCGTCGACCTGAAGCGGCTGGGGGTGATCGACGAGGTGATCCCCGAGCCGGCCGGCGGGGCGCACGGAAACTGGGAAGACGCGGCGGCGGCGTTCAAGGAGGCCCTGGTGCGCCACCTGAACGAGCTGCGCGCCCTGCCCGCCGACGAGCTGCGGCGGACCCGGTGGCAGAAGTACATGGGGATGGGACGCTGGCGGCACGCCGGCTGAGCCCTACCCACCCAACGTTCCCAACGATGCCCGCCGGCGTCCCCCGTGTGGACGCGCGGCGCGCGTGATAGAAGTGGAGGTACCATGGGCCTGGAACTCCCCGTGTTCCAGCCCGTTGCGTCGCCCCAGGACCAGGCCTTCCTCGTGGAGGTCGGGTTCAAGGGCATGCGAAAGGGCTTTTTTTCCTGCACCGACCCCTCGGTGCGGGTAAACGACTGGGTTCTGGTAGAGGTGGAGCGCGGCCACGACGTGGGCCGCGTACGGTCGCTGGGCGGAGTCGCGCAGAAGAAGTGCGGCGACTCGCCCGTCTCCGTCGTCCTGCGCCACGCCGACGACGAAGAGGTCCGCCAGCTGTACGCCCTTCGCGCCGACGAGGAGCGTGTGCGCCGCGAAACCCGGCAGCGCGTGCAGGAGCACGGGCTGCACATGAAGGTCAGCGACGCCGAGTGGCAGTGGGACCGGAACAAGCTCACCATCTACTTCACGGCCGAGCGGCGCGTGGACTTCCGCCAGCTCGTCCGCGACCTGGCGCGCACCTTCCGCAGCCGCATCGAGCTCAAGCAGATCGGCGTGCGCGACGAGGCGGCGCAGCTGGGGGGCGTGGGGCGCTGCGGCCGGCAGCTCTGCTGCGCCACCTGGCTCCGCGAGATCAAGCCGATCTCTCTCCAGCTGGCCAAGGACCAGAGCCTGTCGCTGAACCCGCAGCAGATCTCCGGCACCTGCGGCCGGCTGATGTGCTGCCTGACGTACGAGCACGACGCGTATCTGCAGGCGCGCAAGCGCTTTCCGCGCGAGGGCAAGACCATCCGCACCACGGTGGGCGCCGAGCGGGTGATCGCCATCGACATCTGGCGGAGCACCGTCACGCTGCAGGACGAGCAGCGCCAGCGCCGCACCATCGATCTCGACCAGTTGAAGGAAGAGACGGCGGCCACGCCCGCGGGGCCCGCGCGGATGGAAAAGCCGTCGCACCCCGTTCTTCCCAACCCGGCGCAGCCGCAGCGGCCTCCGCGCCGCCCGCGCCGCCAGACGGAGCAAAAGCCCGAGTGAGCCGGTTCTACGTCACGACCGCCATCGACTACGCCAACGGCGACCCCCACCTGGGGCACGCGTTCGAAAAGATCGGCGCCGACGCCATCGCCCGGTACCACCGGCTGATCGGCGACGACGTCCGCTTCTGCATGGGGATGGACGAGCACGGGCAGAAGGTGGCGCAGACGGCCGCCGCCCGCGGCGTGGAGCCCCAGGCGCTGGTGGACGAGCTCGCCGCCCGCTTCAGCGCGCTGTGGAACAAGCTGGGGATCAGCAACACGCGCTGGGTGCGCACCACCGACGCGCACCACCGGCGTGGGGTGAAGGCGTTCATCGAGCAGGCGCTGGAGCGCAACCCCGACGACTTCTACGAGAAGACGTACGAGGGGTGGTACTGCGTGGGCTGCGAGCTCTTCAAGCGCGAGAACGAGATCGCCGACGGGCGGTGCGTTCTCCATCCCACGCGCGAGCTGCAGTGGACGGAGGAGCGCAACTGGTTCTTCCGGCTCAGCCGCTACCAGGACTTCCTGCGCGCGCACTTCGAGGCCAACCCCGGCTTCATCCTTCCCGAGTCGCGCCGCAACGAGCTGCTGGCGCTGCTGGACTCGGGGCTGGAAGACATCTCCATCACCCGCGCCCGCCTCTCGTGGGCCATCCCCTTTCCCAAGGCCACGTCCAACGGGGAGACGCAGGGGACGTGGGTGTGGTTCGACGCGCTTCCCAACTACCTGACCGACACCGGCTTTCCGGACGACGAGTCGTGGCGGGAGTGGTGGCCGGCGCAGCTTCACGTGGTGGGCAAGGACATCACGCGCCTCCACGCCATCATCTGGCCGGCCATGCTGCAGTCCGCAGGGCTTCCCCTTCCCGAGCGGGTGTGGGGGCACGGCTTCGTTACGCTGGGGGGCGAGCGGTTCAGCAAGTCGTCGGGGGTCACGCTGGATTTGGACGAGGCCATCGACCGGTTTGGCCCCGACGCGTTCCGCTACTACCTGCTGCGCGAGGTGCCGTGGGACAGCGACGGCGGATTCAGCTGGGAGCGCTTTGCCGAGCGGTACACGTCGGAGCTGGCGAACGGGCTGGGCAACCTGGCCAGCCGCAGCACGTCGATGATCGGCAAGTACCGCCAGGGCGCCGTCCCCGCCTCGCCGCTGGAGGTGGATCCGGTGATCGCCGACGCTGTCGCGCGCTACCGGGCGGCGATGGATGCCAACCTGCTTCACGAGGGCGCCGCCGCCGCGTTCGAAGTCGTGCGCCACGCCAACGCGGTGGTCGCCGAGCGGCAGCCCTGGTCCGTCGCCAAGGACCCGTCGCGGGCCGACGAGCTGGACCTGACGCTCGCGTCGATGGTGCGCTACCTGGCGGCGGCGGCCACGATGCTCTCGCCCTTCATGCCCGTGAAGACAGCGGAGCTGTGGGAGCGCCTGGGCTCCGGGCGTGATGCGCTTCCGTCGCTGGACGAGCTGGCGACGCTGGACGTGGCGAGCTGGACGGTGCAGTCCGGCGGCATCCTCTTCCCGCGGCCTGAAGTCGCCGCGCCTGCGTGAGAAAGCGGGGGCACGCGGGTTTGCTTCGGCGCGGGACGGCGCTCGCGATCGACCTGTACGCCTGCGTCGTCATCGCGCTGTCCCTCGCGTTCGTGCCGGGGCTGTTCCTGCCGCTGGACGAGCACCTCTGGGTTTCCACGGTTGTCGCGTTGCCGCTGATCGTGCTCGGGGTCGGGTACGTGTTCCTGGGTGCCGCGTTCCTACCCAACACGTACGGACGCTATGTAACGGCCGTCCGCGTGCGGGACCAGGCCACGGGCAAGCGGCCCGGCTTCGGACAGGGCGTGGCCCGCGCGCTCACCATGGGCTTGTGGCCGGTAGAAGCGGTGATGATCGTGGACAGCGGGCGGCGCATGGGCGACCGCTTGGCCGGAACGGTCGTCGAGCGGTACAGCCCGGAAGGGGCATGGTGGAAGCGCGCGGCCCCCGGACTGGCCGTCATCTCCGGCGGCGTCGCCCTGCTTTGGGGGATGAGCCCCCTGGTCGCCGGCCGGACGCTGGCCGCCCGCGAAGCGCGCGCCTACACGCAATCGCGGCTGGGTGCCCAACCGGCCGCCAACCCGCGGTACGTCTCGGTGCGCGGTGACTCGGGCGAGGTTGGACTGACGCTGCGCGACGGGCGGGGCGTCCGGGTGCACCTGGCACGGTCGCGGGGCGCGTGGCGGGCCTGGCAGGTAGAGGAAGTCTCGTCCTCGGCACTTGGGCGGGGGCTTTCCATCCAGCAGGGCGGCGCCTCCGTATCGGCTCCGTGAGCCCCGTTCCCATCGCCATCGTCCTATGGCGTGCCTGGTGATCCCTGGGTGGACCAACTCCGGCCCGGAGCACTGGCAGAGCCTGTGGGAGCGCGATCATCCCGGCTTCCGGCGGGTGCAGCAGGCCGACTGGGACCATCCCGATCGTGCGGAGTGGGTGCGGACGCTCGATGCCGCCATCCGGTCCGAATCCGAACCGCCGGTCCTGGTGGCGCACAGCCTGGGCTGCATCGCTATCGCGCACTGGGCCGTGGCCCACGATCACCCAGTCGCGGGTGCGCTGCTGGTGGCTCCCGCCGACGTGGAGCGGCCGGATGCGCCGGAGCCCATCCGCAACTTCGCCCCGGTGCCGCTCGCCGCGCTCCCCTTCCCCGCCATCGTGGTGGCCAGCAGCGACGATCCGTACCTGGACCCCGAGCGCGCGGCGCACTTCGCCCGGTGCTGGGGCGCGCGGCTGGTGGACTTGGGAGCCGCGGGGCACATCAACACCGACGCCGGGTTCGGCCCCTGGCCTCAAGGGCTGGAACTGCTGGCCGAGCTGGGTCGCCGCTGAGAAGCGCACCGGCGCCCGTGACGCCGGACCTTTCCGCGGGCCGCAGGGTCTAAGTCCCGGGAATCCATCCACTTCGCCGCGTCAGGACACAGTGGCAGGCAAGACCGTGCTTCTCGTCGAGGACGATGAAGCCAGCATCGACATCTTCACCACCATTCTCCGCCACGGCGGATACCAGGTGCTGTCGGCGACGAGCGCATCCGCCGGCGTGGACATGGCCGTGGCGCACCGGCCGGACATCGTCGTCGTGGACCTGGGCCTTCCCGACGCCCCCGGGTTCGAGGTGCTGAGCGAGCTGACGGACCATCCCGCGACGCAGGACACCCCGCTGATCGTCTGCACGGTGCACATCTTCGAGCACGACATGGTGCGCGCCCATCGCGCGGGCGGCGACGTGTTCCTGCAGAAGCCCATCGCGCCCCAGGACCTCCTGTCCCACGTGGACCGTCTCCTCTCCGGCGCGCCGGCGCCCGAGCCGTCGCCCGCGGCCGCATCGTAGCCGCGGATTCCGCACGCTGCTACAGGGGCAGATTCTGCAAGGGAGCGGGCAATCTGCGGCGGATGCTCGTCGCGCCCGTCTTCCGTTTGCGATCCAACCGGTTATCACGCAACGAGTTGCGTGATTCGTCCAAACCGGAACGTTTGATGCCGGTCCACCGGGCGTAACCCAAAGCATCTACTCACGTTGAGAGGGGTTCGGCAGCGTTTGCTTGACACCCCCGTCCACACGGCCTAACTTGGCTCCCTTCGCCATCATTCTGGCCAGGTCCTGATCCGGAGCGCGGGTGCCATCTCCCCGCGCCACTCCGTCACCAGCATATCGCAGTCGCAATGCCCCAGTCCCGCTGGACACTGATGCTCGTGCCCCATGACAACGAACGAGTCCGCTCGTTCCAGGTGTCGGCACGAAGCATCCGCAACGCCCTGAGCGGCGCCGCCATCTTCGCCCTGCTCCTGGGCACCTTCGTCATCTCCTTCGCCGTCAAGCAGTCGCACCACTCGCAGAGCGCCGGGCTCAAGCGCGAGAACCAGCTGCTGGCCGCCGAGGTCGACGAGATGCGAAAGCAGATGGAGGCACTGGACCGCTCCATCGCGGCGCTGGCCAAGAAGGACGAGCAGGTGCGGGTGATCGCCGGCCTTCCCGAGGTGAACGCCGACGTGCGCAAGGCGGGCGTGGGCGGTCCGGGAACGGGAAGCATGGGCGCCCGCGCGCTGGCCAAGCTGAACCCCGGCGTGGGCCGCAAGGTCGAGGCGACCTCCGAAGACCTGGACGCGCTGATGCGCCGTGCGGCTCTCCTGCGCGGCAGCATGGACCAGGCGGTCACCCAGATCCGCCGCAACCAGCAGCGCATGGCCTCCACCCCCACCATCCTGCCGACGGACGGCCACCTCTCGTCGCTCTTCTCCGGCAGCCGCTACCACCCCGTGCTGCGCATCTCGCGCCCCCACAAGGGCATCGACATCGCCGCGCGCATCGGCGAGCCCATCCTGGCGCCGGCGCGGGGCCGCGTGGTGTTCGCGGGCAACCGCAGCAACGGCTACGGCAACATGGTGGAGATCGACCACGGCTACGGCTACGTCACCCGCTACGCCCACGCCTCGCGGCTGCGCGTGCGCACCGGGCAGACGGTGGACCGCGGCGACCGCATCGCCGACGTGGGCAACACCGGGCTCACCAGCGGGCCTCACCTTCACTACGAGGTCGAGGTCAACGGCAACCAGGTAGACCCGATGAACTTCGTGATCGGCGACGCGCTGCCCTGAACCGCGCCGTCCGGCGACCGATCCCGAGGAGCGCCCCCTTGCCGGGGGCGCTCCTTTTTCGTATCTGACGCAGCATGTTGAGCTTGCTGATCGCCCTGGGGCTGGCCGCGTCCGACTCGGTGCCCCGCCCCGCCGCCGCCCAGCCCGCAGTGGTGGTGCACTTCCAGCCCGCGCTGCCCATGGTGGCGCTGCGCCTGTCGCTGCTGGCCGACGACCCGCCCGGGTACGCCGGCGCCGGCCACCTGATGCAGCACCTGCTCCTTCCGCAGCTGGAGGAGCGGATGGCCCGCGTGGGCGGTCGCGTGCAGGCGGTGCGCACCTCCGACGCCGTGGTCTACACCGTCGTGGGCCCCGCCGTGGAGCTGGAGTACCTGTCAGAGACGCTGCGCCTGACGCTGCGCGCCCCCGCCTCGGGAACGGGTGAGACCCTGCGCGCCCTGGCCCAGCTGGGGCAGGAGCGCGGGGCGGAGCGCGAAATCGCCGGCGCCTTCGTGCGCACCGCCCTCCGCGGCGTGCTCTTTCCCGACGACCTCAGCGCCGCCGGCACCGACGCCGCGGCCGAGCGCCTGGCGACGGCCCGGCTGCCGGAGGTGTGGGGCGCCATGTACAGCCCCGAGCGCGTTTCCATCGTGGCCGTGGGCGACGTGAGGATGGATGACGTGCGCCGCGCCTTCCGCGACCTTCCCGCCGCCGGCTCCGCGCGCCTGGAGGCCCTTGCCGACACGGTCGCCCCGCTGGCCGGCGCCGCGCCGCAGGCCACGCGCGGGTGGGTGGCGCGCGGATGGAACGCGTCCCCCCTGGATCCCGCCGCCGTCACCGTCACCGCGCGGCTCCTCCGCAACCAGCTGCGGCGGCGGATGAGCCGCTCGACGGTGGACGTGGAGCACTGGTGGAGCCACCACGGCCAGGCCGTCGCCCTGGTCGTCGCCACACCCGACACGCTGATGCCCACGGCGCGGCGGACGGTCGATGGGGCGCTGGCCGCCGTCGCCACGGCGCTGGACGAGGCGCAGGTGCGCGACGCCGCCGCCAGCGTGCGCCGCGAGATGCTGTTCTACGCGCGGACCCCGGAGCGCATGGCCGAGGTGCTGGGCGCGTTCGGCGACCGGGGGCTGGATTCGGAGGCCTCGCAGCGCTTCTTCACGGCGGTGGAGCGGGTGACGGCGGACGACGTGCGCGCGGTGCTGGCGGCGCTGCGGGAGACGGAACCGGCGATCGTAGAAGTGCCGCCCCAGAAGCTGGAGGCGAATTGATGCGCGCCCGCCATCTCCTCGCCCTCCTCGGGGCCGCCCTGCTGGCCTGCCCCGCAGTGGCGCAGGAGCGCATCCTCGTTCGCCCCGAGCCGGGAACGCCCGTCGTCGCCACCGAGGTGCTCATCGCCGTCGGGCCGGCGGATGAAGCGGAGGGGAAGGAGGGGATCACCTATCTGACGGCCCGGAGCGTCACGGCACCCATCCTCCCGGTGCTCGACTCGCTGGCCGCGCACCTGGAGGTGGAGCAGCACCGGGACGCGGTGTCGTTCACGGTGATCGCCGCGCCCGACAACTGGCAGGAGGCCACCCGGACGCTCCTCGTCGCCCTTTTCCGCGACCCCGTGGACAGCGTCGCCACGGTGCGCCAGCGCGCCGCAGCCGTGGCCGAGCTGCAGGCCCGCGAGCGCAGCCCGTCCGACGCGCTGGCGCGGGGGGTGGACGCGGCGGTGTACGGCGAGAACCATCCCTGGGCGCGGCCCGCCGCGGGAACGGCGCGCAGCGCGGGGCGCATCACCATGGCGGAGGTGGACGCCTTCCTCCGCGGCAGCTTTACCGCCGACCGCGCGGTGATCGCCATCGTCGGGCCGGTGGGAGCGGACGCGGGGGGCGCGCTCTCGGCGTTCCTGGAGCCCGGTCCCCTCCGCGCGGCGACGGTGGAGGCGCCACGTCCCGCCGGCGAGCCGGTGCGCCAGCCGTACGAGGCCATCACCGCCTGGGTGGCCGCCGTCTACCCGTTCGGCCCCGACGCCGACGACGAGGCGCTGCGGATGCTTTCGCGCCTGGCGCTGGAGCAGGTGTCGTTCGGCGTGCAGCGCCCGCAGGTGTACGATTCGCGCGCCGAGGTGGTGCGGCACGCCGCCGGGGGCGAGCTGCGGCTGGAGATGGTGGTGCCCCCCGGCGAGGTGGAGCAGTGGGCCGAGCGCCTGGGGCAGGCCCTGTCGCGGTACGCCGACGAGCCGCTGAGCGACGGCCTCTTCGCCCAGCGGCGGCGGAGATACCGCGGCGAGCGGCTGCTGGCCCTGGAGTCGCCCGAGGCGCGCGCCCGCGTGCTGGCCCGCCAGACGCTGCTGGGGCTGCCCACGGTGCCGCTGACGGACGTGGAGGGCCTTACCCCCGAGCGCCTGGAGCAGGCCGCGCGCTCCCTGGGCAAGCCCGTCATCGTCTTCCTGGGACCTTTCGTAGACGAAGACGAGGACAAGTCCTGAGGCGATCGTCCCCAGTGCGGGTGGTTTCACGCGGAGGCGCGGAGAATGAAAGAGAGCCGCGGAGGGCAGGTGACCCCTCCGCGGCTCATCCGTTCCTCCGCGTCTCCGCGTGAAAGCCGTCCTTACCGCTCGCCTTCGGCCTGCGACGGCTTGTCCTCGGGCCCGTCCTGCCGCCGCTCGGTGGGCGTCACCGGCCGCTCGGGCTCGGGCTGGTCCTGCTCGCCCACGTCGTGCGGGCTCTTGTCTTCGTAGCGCGGATCCTTCACGGCTGCCTCCCTCGTTTGCGGCTGGAGCCTCGCCCGCCCCGCGAGGGCGGCTGGGCCACGGTGTCGTCGCGGGTGGCCGAGCTGGCCGCCGCCTGCACTCCCCCGCCGGCCCCGTTCACCGGCGGCGTCTCCACCACGCGCTCCGGGGGCGGCTCGTGGGTGCGGGGCGGCAGGCCCATGATCTCGCGCAGCTCCGCCTCGTCGACCACTTCCTTTTCCAGCAGCCGCCGCGCCAGCACCTCCAGCACGTCGCGGTCGGCCGTGAGGATGCGCCTGACCCGTTCGTAGGTCCCCTCGATCAGCCCGCGGATCTCACCGTCGATCTCACGCGCAGTCTCTTCCGAGTAGTTGCGCTGCGCCGGCATCCCCCCGTCCTGCTGAAGGAACTGGGTGCGCCGCGGGCCCGCCAGGTTCACCGGCCCCAGCTCGCGCGACATGCCGTACTCGGTGACCATGCTGCGCGCCAGCTCCGTCACCCGCTCCAGGTCGTTCCCCGCGCCGGTGGAAATCTCGTTGAAGACGATCTCCTCGGCCACGCGCCCGCCCAGCAGCACGGCGATGCGGTCCATCAGCTCCTGCTTCTGCAGCAGGTAGCGGTCTTCCGTCGGCAGCTGCTGCGTGTAGCCCAGCGCCGCCACCCCGCGCGGGATGATGCTGATCTTGTGCACCGGGTCGGCCGTGGGCACGCGCTCGGCCACGATGGCGTGGCCGGCCTCGTGGTAGGCCACGATGGTGCGCTCCTTGTCGTTGATCAGCCGGTTGCGCTTTTCCAGCCCGGCCACGATGCGGTCCACCGCCTCGTCCACCTCCTGCATTCCCACGCTGGCCTTGTCGCGCCGCGCGGCCAGCAGCGCCGCCTCGTTCAGCAGGTTGGCCAGGTCGGCGCCCACGAACCCCGGCGTGCGGCGCGCGATGCGCTCCAGGTCCAGGTCCGGACCCAGGGTGATCCCCTGCGCGTGGATCTTCAAAATGGCCAGGCGCCCGCTTACGTCGGGGCGGTCCACCAGCACCTGCCGGTCGAAGCGGCCGGGGCGCAGCAGCGCGGGGTCCAGGATCTCCGGGCGGTTGGTGGCGCCCATGATGATCACGCCCAGCCGCGGGTCGAACCCGTCCATCTCCACCAGCAGCTGGTTGAGCGTCTGCTCGCGCTCGTCGTTGCCGCCCAGCATGTTCCCCGGCGAGCGCGCCTTGCCCAGCGCGTCGAGCTCGTCGATGAAGATGATGCAGGGCGCCTGGCTCTTGGCCTGGGCGAACAGGTCGCGCACCCGCGCGGCGCCCACCCCCACGAACATCTCCACGAACTCGGCGCCGGAAATGGAAAAGAAGGTCACCCCCGCCTCGCCGGCCACCGCCCGCGCCAGCAACGTCTTGCCGGTGCCCGGGGGGCCCACCAGCAGCACGCCCTTGGGGATTTTGGCCCCCAGTCGGGCGAACTTGTCGGGCGTCTTCAGGAACTCCACGATTTCCTGGAGCTCCACCTTGGCCTCGTCCACCCCCGCCACGTCGTCGAAGCTGACGCCGGTCCCTTCTTCGCCGACGATCCGGGCCTTGCTCTTCCCTACCGTCAGCACGCCCTGCGTGGGGTTCATCCGCCGGAACATGAACACCCACAGCCCCACCAGCAGCAGCAGGGGGAGCAGCCCCCAGATCACCATCCCCCAGCGCGCCTCGGCCATCCCCTCGTACGGGACGTTGCGGGCCTCCAGAAGCGGCACCAGCTGGTCGTCTTCCACCTTGTCGGCGCGCCAGCGCTCCGGCCCGCCCGCCTTGCGGATGGAGTCGGTGGCGATGGCCTCGATGGTGGTGGCGCCGATCCTCACCTTTTCGGCCTGGCGGGCGGAAATGCGGTTCTTGAGGTCGCTGTAGGGGATCTTGGTGGGCCGGGTGGGGCCCAGCACGTTCATCAGGATCAGGACCCCGAAGAGCGCGAGCAGGGGCCACATGGAAAAACGCGGCGGCTTGATGCCGCCGCCGGCGCGCTGGCGGCGGTCGCCGCGGCGCCTTTCGTTGGGAAATTCGGGCTGGGCCATGCCCGCCGGGGAAGCAAGGACCGGACCAGCCCCCGCCCACCCGGAAGCGCCGAAAACCCACGACGAAACGGGCCACCCCGTACCCCGGGGTAGCCCGTTCTCCCTCGTCCGTGAACCGCGCCTCAGTTCGGCGGCGTGGGGGTAGGAGGGGGGCCGCCGTCGAAGACGCCCACCCCGCTGGCCGCAGCCGCCAGCAGCAGCGCGCCCACCACGATGATTGCCGCCGCCAGCACGCTCTTGCGCGTGCTGAGCTGGCGCTCGCGAAGCGAGCCGATCCCCGCCACGGGAATGCGAACCATCTCTCCGTTCCACAGCGACTCCATGTCGCTCCGGTCGACGGTGCGCACCACGCCCATTTGCAGCGTGTCGGCCGTCACCTGCTGGATCACCCCTTCCACCTCCACCACGCGCGGGCCCACCTGGCTGGCGATGCCCACCGACCCCGCGTCGGTCAGCGTCGCCACCACGCGGGCGCCCGGCGCGGCCTCGGGGGTGGATACCGGCCGGATGTTGTAGCACCCCGCCTGCGGCAGCAGAAGGAG
>NZ_DATBNB010000559.1 GCF_036554565.1 Longimicrobium sp.
GTCGGGATGACAGGGCGGCTCCGGTCGGCTGCGCTACGTCCGATCGGACGAGAGCGAAGGCCTGGCGGGGCGATCGGCCTGTTCGATCGGTGGCGGGTCGAGCACCGTGTCCGCGGGATCGGCCAGGGCTTCGCCCCGCTCCTGCGCGGCCAGCGCCTCGCGGCGGTCCCACTGGCTACGCGCCTCCTGCGGCTCCACGTACAGGACGCGCACGGCCACCACGATCACGGCCAGCAGCGGCGTGGCCACGAAGAGCGCCATCAGCCCGAACCCCAGCGCCAGCATCAGCTGCCACACCAGCAGCACGGCGGGGGGAATGTTCACCGCGCGCTGCTCCACCAGCGGAACCGTGATGGCGTTCTGCACCTGCTGGAGCAGGAAATAGAAGAGCGCCACGTACACCGCCGTCATGGGCGAGATGGTGAACGCCACCATCATGGCCGGCGCCGCGGCGATCGTCGGGCCGAAGTTGGGGATGAACTCCATCAGCGCGGCGAACGCCGCCAGGGCCAGGGCGCCGGGGATCTTGAAGAGCGTAAGCCCCACGTACGTCACCACGCCGATCAGCAGCATGGTGAGCGCCTTGCCGATCACCCACGAACGCAGGCTGCGTCCCGCCTCGTCGTAGATACGCGTCCACTGCGGCCGCGCCTCGGGCGAGACCAGCCCCAGCAGCAGCGAGCGGTACAGGTTGGGCTGCGCGGCGAAGAAGCTGGCCAGCACGATGATGGCGAACGAGCCCAGCACCGTGGTGATCATGTTGAACGCGAGCGGAACGAACCGCCCCACGAAGTCCGTGAACTGGCGGGTGACGTTCCGCGCCAGTTCCGAGTTGGGCCCCTGGCCCGTCTCTTCGCCCAGCCAGGTCTGGGCGTGCTCGACCGTCGCGGGAAGCTGAACCGCCAGCACGCGCATCTGGCTGACCACCTGCGGGATCATGGCCCACAGCAGCCCCACCATGCTGCCCACGAACAGAATCACCATCAGCACCAGGCCGATCCGGAACGGCAGGCCGTGCTTGGCCAGCCACCGCGCCGGCTGGTGGATGACGATGGCGATCAGGATGGCCAGCAGCACGACGAACACCGCGCCGTGCACCAGCCAGAAGAAGCGCCACAGGAACAGGAACAGCATTCCCATGACGAAGATCCGCGCGACGTCGGCGGACCTCCAGACTACTCGGCGGACCTGGGCTTCTGACATTCAGACGGCGGCGCGATGCGGTTGACTGGCCTGCTCGGGAAACGGACTTCGCCGGGTGGATGCACGATTCGGGCGTGGGCGCCGGAGCCGCCCCCCAAACGGCGCGAGGCCGCGTCCCCGATGGGACGCGGCCTCGCCTGCCGGTGTGGTGGGTCAGCTCGCGCCGCCGCCGCCACGCCCGCCGCGGGAGCCCCCGCCGCCGCCGCCGCCGCGGGCCGTCTTCGCCGCGCCGCCGCCCGATCCGCCCTTGCCGCCGATCCCCGTGGTGCCGCCACCCGGCGACCCTCCGGTGCTGCCGCCGGACGTGCCGCCCGAGGCGCCACCGCTGCGTGCGCCGGTTCCGCCCGACGTGCTGGCCGAAGCCGTGCCGCCGGTGCTCTTGCGCCCCTTGCTGCTGCCGCCCGCCGCGGCCGCCACCGCCGCACCCGCGGCCGCGCCCACCGCCGCGCCGGCCGCGGCACCCGCCGCGCGCCGCCGGCCGGAGGGCGTGCCCTCGCGGAAGTTCTTGCCGGCCGTGAACGAGATGGTGCTGCGCTCCGGGATCTGGATTTCCGCGCCGGTACGCGGGTTGCGGCCCGTGCGGGCGGCGCGCGTCTTCTTGCTGAACTTGCCGAACCCGGGGATGGAAACCTCGCCCAGCGAGTGCACCGCGCCCGAGATGGCGCCCTCGGCCGTGTCGAAGATGGCGTCTACCGCCCGCTGCGCCGCCGCCTTGCTCAACTGGGCCTTGTCCGCGACCTGATCGATGAACTGCGACTTGTTCATTGGGCCTCTCCACGAGTGGCTGTTGAGATAAGGCGCGGCCGCCCGGCCGCCCCGCGGACCCCTGATGCAAACCCGGTTCCACTTCCGGCGGCGCCATTGCTGGGCTTAAGCCCGGTGAGGGGCCAAAGTGCACGGGCCGCCGCGCGGGGCGGGGCGCCGGGAATCTTCGTCCACGGGCGCCAACTTCTTGTAGCGGAACACGTTAGACAAATTGGCCCACTTTCCCGCGAGAGTCCGCCCACGCGCAAAAACCCTGAAAACACGCCGCCGCGAGGAAACTTTCGGGAGTGCGCAACGTGGCGTCTGGGGTGCCCGGTGCTACCGCGGACCGCTGAACCCCTGCCGGAACGAGTCCACCACGCGGCGGGCCGCCTGCTGCGCGTTGGCGAAGGTTTCCCGGGCGCTGTCGCGGTAGCTGGCGGCGGCGGCGGACAGGTCCTGCGCGTACGCGGGCTCGGGTTCGCCGCGGCGCGTGTAGTCGCCCGCCACGATGCGCTCGTAGGCGCCGCTCTCGAACCACGTGCGCATTTCGGCCACGCGGATGACCGGCGCGGGATGCGTGAGCGCGAGCACGTTGAGCACCTTGAACACCTGGTCGGCCAGGTCGCCGGTTTCGCGGTACTCCTCGGCCTGGGCCAGGAAGTCGGCCAGGTTCACGTCATCGGACGCGCCGCCGGCGAACTTCAGCATGGTGCGCATGGCGGGCTGCGGATCCTGCACCGCCAGGATCCCCGCGCGGTCGCAGCTGAGCTCGGCCTTGCGGTGCCACTCCAGCAGCGCGGCCAGCACGGCCCGGGCGGCCAGCCCCACGATGGGAAAGCCCATCGTGGCCAGCTGGTACAGCACCGTCATCATGGTCAGGTACAGCGTGTGGCCGCTCATCACGTGGCCGATCTCGTGCCCCAGGATGAACCGCAGCTCGTCGTCGTCCAGCGCGTCGACCGTGGCCGAGGTGATGACGATGAACGGCTTCTGCATGCCGTACGCAAAGGCGTTGAAGGTTACGTCCTGGCGCACGTACAGCGGACAGGGCGCCGCGTCGAGGGCGCGGCAGGCTTCACCGTACAGCCGGTGCACCCGGCCGAACTGAGTGGGGCTCACGCGCACCGACGCGGAAAGAAAGGCCAGCCGCAGCGGCTTTTCGCCGAAGAAGCCGAACACCGCCCGCAGCACCTCGTCGAAGATGGGGATCTTGCGGAGCGCGTTCAGCGCGGCGCGGTCGGCCGGGTGCTCCCAGCTGCGCGGGTCGATGCCGGTGAGGATGCGGGTCTGGCGCGCCTCGGTCATGCGGGGCTCACAGGTGCGGATGCAGCGAAGCGGCGCGCCGGGGCGGCGCGCGGATGGACCTGCGTACGGACGGCGGGGCCGCGGGTTTCAGCAGGGAACCAAACGACAGGCGGGCGGGGTACGGAGTGCGTGTGCTTTCGCGCCACTATCGCGTTGGAGGGGAAACGTTTAGATTTTCCCCATCCTGCATCACGACCGGACGTTCGAACGGTCATCGCCGCCCGCGGGCGGTGCACGCCGCGGTTCCACTTCTCTCTGCATCTTGGAGGATTTGCCATGCGCCGTCAACGCATCCTGAGCCTGTCGCTGGTTGCCCTGTTCGCCTTTGCCCTGCCGTCGGCGGTACAGGCGCAGCAGTCGCAGCTCCGGGGCACGTGGACGCTCAATCGTCAGCAGAGCGACGACATCAACGCCAAGATCAACACCGCCGTGGCGCAGATGAACGTCGTCGTCCGCCAGATCGCCCGTCCGCGCCTGCGCAGCACCAACACGGCGTATCCGCAGCTGGTGCTGACGCACGACGCCAACAACATCCGCGTCGACATGCAGGGGCGCCCCTCCGTTTCCAGCCCCGCGAACGGGCAGCCCGTGCTGTGGCACCGCGAAACGGGCCGCACCTGCGCGCAGATGAAGGGCGACTGCGTCCGCGTGAGCACCGAGTGGGAGAACGGCCGCCTGGAGCAGACGTTCCAGGCCGAGGACGGCCGCCGCGTGAACCTGTACTCGGTGAGCGCCGACGGCAACACGCTGACGATGAACGTCACCATCACCAGCCCGCGCCTGCCGCAGCCGCTCAGCTACCGCCTGGTGTACAACCGCGCGCGGTAAGCTCCGGTCGAAGTGTGGAAGGAAAAAGGCGGCCCCGCGAGGGCCGCCTTTTTCGTTTCCGGCGTCCTACGCACCCGCTTCCCGGTCCGGGTGCTGAACCTCGCCGTCGTCGAGCTCGGCGGGGAGCAGCGAGGGCACGATGCCGCCGCGCGTTTCCCAGGCGTCGAACACCTCGGCGTAACGCAGCCCGTACGGCTCGCCCGTCACCCGCAGCCGCCTGTCGATCCATTCCGCGTTGCCGAAGCCGATGTTCTCGCGGTAGAAGCGGCCCAGCTCGTGGATCTGCTCACGGAAGGGCTCCACGTCCACGGCTACGGCGGGGAGCGTGGAATGCGCGCCGCGATAGGTGAAGACGGGCACCGGCGCCCGGTGCGGTTGCCCGGGGCCCACTACCTTGGCGATGCGCGCCAGGGTGATGGCGTCGCGGAAGATCTTGCCGCTGGCCTGGTGGTCCGGGTGGCGCATGCCGCGCCCCCACGCGTCTCCCCAGGTGAGCAGCGCGTCGGGCCGGATCTCCGCCACCAGGCGGGCGACGCGGTGGGCGCTCTCGGGATTCGCGTCGATCGAGCAGTCCGCGAAGTCCATGAACCGCGTTTCCACCCCCAGGATTTCGCCCGCGCGGCGGCCCTGCTCCTCGCGCCGGGCGGCCACCTCGGCGGTGGGGATGGGGCCCAGCGCCTCCGTCATCTCGCCGCGCGTCAGCCACACCACCACCACGCGGTCGCCCCGCGCCCGCTGGGCCAGGATGGTTCCCGCGGCTCCCACCTCGTCGTCCGGGTGGGCCAGCCCCACCAGCAGCGTTTTCTGCATCCGTCCTCGTCTCCCGTTCCGCCCCCCGACATCCGTCTGGAGGAATGTCCGCGCTGCCCACGGCTACGGCAAGGCGCGTGCATTCGCGCAGCCTACGGGGCGGAGAGACGAGATCCGGGCGAGCGGACCGGTGGCTGACGGATCATCCGGCGACGACCGCGGGTACCTCGCCCGGCTCGGCGTCCGCCCATCGTGGCGCGGGGTCGGCGGCGATGGTCGCGATCGGCTCCGGGCGGGGCGGCGAAATCCGCATCCGCTCGTCCGCGTCCGCCACGTCCTCCAGCCGCGGCCGGCGACTGGAGAAGAGCGTCCCGAACACGTCGTCCATTCGCCGCTGGAGCGCGGGAGAAACGCGGCTGTCGGCGCACGCCGCAAGTTCCGCCCGCTCACCTCCGATCATCGGCATCCACCCTCCAGAGTCGCCCGTTCACACCACCCGTCGCGAGGGGGTCAATGTACCGAATGAAAACCGAAGAAGCAAGATTTTGATTCACTCGGATGACCTCCAGTGGTGACCCGCGGCGTCCACTCCGGAACTGACTGTGGCGCCTGCTGGATGTCTCGAATCACCCCGCAGACGGAATCGCGGCCCTTTCCACTCCGCTCCGGTTGGACATACCTTCGAGCGGCGCACCGATTACCCTGGACCCGGATTCCGTTGCTCGCGGCTCTGCTCTACCCCCTTCCTTGGCTGCTCCTTCCCGTGCTGGCCGCCGCGTTCGTCCGCCGCCGGCCGCGACTGGACGAGTGCCCGCCCGTGGCGGATGGAGACGCGCCCCTGGTGACGGTGATCGTGCCCGCGCGGAACGAGGCGCACGACGTGGGTGACTGCGTGAGCGGGCTGCTGGCGTCCGCGTATCCACCCCTTCAGGTGATCGTGGTGGACGACGCGTCCGAAGACGGCACGGCGGCGGTCGCGCTCGCGGCGGGAAAGGGCGATCCCCGGCTGCTCGTGATCGGCGCCGCACCGCTGCCGCCCGGCTGGTTCGGCAAGCCGTGGGCGTGCGAGCAGGGGGTGCGGCAGGCGGATGGCGAACTGATCGCCTTTTGCGACGCCGACATGCGGGTGGAGCCGGAGCTGGTTGGGCGGAGCGTGGCCGCGCTGAGGGCCCACGGGGCGGCGCTGCTGTCCGCGGTGCCGCGCCAGGTGCTGGGCGGGTTCTGGGAGCGCGTGGTGATGGCTCAGGTGGGAATGCTGTTCCTGGCCCGCTACCCGGACGCCTCACGCGTCAACCGTTCCCGCCACACCCGCGACAAGATCGCGCTCGGCGGATACATTCTCGTGCGGCGCCACGCCTACCAGGCCGTGGGCGGACACCGCGCGGTGCGCCACGAGGTGTCGGAAGACATGGCCCTGGCCCAGCGCTTCCACGCCGCGGGCCACGCGCCGGTGCTGGTGCACGCCGAGCCGTACCTCCGGGTGAGGATGTACCGCTCGCTGGCGGAAATCGTGGAGGGGTGGGGAAAGAACCTGGCGAGCTCGTCCACGCGCACGGCGCCGGGTACGCTCGCCGCGCTCGTCCCGTGGCTGCTGGTGAGCGGGCTGTTCTTCTTCTGGCTGCTGCCGCCGCTGGTGCTCGTCCGCGGCGCGCTGGGCATCGTGGGCGCGCCGTGGGTCCCGGCGGCCGTGGTGGCGCAGGCCGTGTCGCTCGGGTTCTGGGCCGCCATGTACCGGCGCGAGGGGCAGAACCCGCTCTACGCGGCCCTGGCGCCGCTTGGTGCGCTGGTGATGGCGGCAATCATCATCCGCAGCCTGCTGAGCGGCGGGCGCGTGACGTGGAAGGGCCGGCGATACGCGCCGGCCGCCGCGCGGGGATGAACGAAGGCCGACGATGAAGCTGCACGTGCTCGACCGCACCCAGCGGGTGCCGATTCCCCTGGAAGCGGCGTGGGACTTCTTTTCCGACGCGCGCAACCTGGCCACGATCACCCCGCCCGAGATGGGCTTCGAGGTCACGTCGCCGCTGCCGGAGCGCATGTATGCGGGAATGATCATCACCTACCGCGTCCGGCCGCTGCTGGGCGTTCCCGTCACCTGGGTAACGGAGATCACGCACGTAGAGGAGCACGTGCGCTTCGTGGACGAGCAGCGCTTCGGGCCGTACCGCTTCTGGCATCACCAGCACCTGTTCCGCGCGGTCCCGGGCGGCGTAGAGATGCGCGACATCGTCCATTACGCGCTGCCGCCGGGTGGCGGGGTGGCGCGCCGCTGGCTGGTGACGCCCAAGCTGGAGCAGATCTTCGACTACCGGGGCAAGGTTCTGCATGACCGGTTCGGCCTGCTGGCCTGATCCACCTTCCGCCATCCGATGAACTCGCAGGAAACGGGCTTTCCGGCGTTCCCCCGCCTGGTGCACGAGGCACAGCCGCACCCCATGCTTACGCGCGGGGCGCTGCTGTGCGGCGTGCTGAGCCTGGCCATCATCGCGTCGCAGCTGGGACCGCGGGCATTCCTGCTGGGGTTTGCCGTCGCGGCGCTGCCGGTGCCCATCTACGTGGTGCTCGTGTTGTGGCTGGACCGGTTCGAGCCGGAGCCGGCGAAGACGCTGGCGCAGACCTTTGCGTGGGGTGCCACGGTGGCCGTGTTCGTGGCGCTGATCGTCAATTCCGTGACGGAAGAGGCGGTGGGCGGGGTGCTGGGGCCGGACGCGGGCGAGCTGTTCGGCAGCCTGGTGACCGCGCCGGTGATCGAGGAGGTGGCCAAGGGCGTGGCGCTGCTGCTGCTGTACCGCGAGCTCAAGGACGAGTTCGACGGGGTGATCGACGGCGTGGTGTACGCGGCGATGGTGGGGCTGGGCTTCGCCATGATCGAGAACGTGCAGTACTACGGCGACGCCATCGCGCGGGGCGACGAAAGCTCGGTGCTCACGTTCTTTTTGCGCGGAATGATGTCGCCGTTCGCGCACCCGCTGTTCACCAGCATGTTCGGCATCGGGCTGGGGTACGTGCGCGAGCGGCACGGGCAGGGCACGCGCTGGCTGGCGCCGCTGCTGGGGCTGCTGGTGGCCGTGCTGCTGCACTCGCTGTGGAACCTGGCGGCGAGCTTCGAGGGCTGGTTCCTGGCCCTGTACCTGGCGGTGATGCTGCCCGCGTTCCTTTCCGTTCTGGGGCTGATCTACCTGTCGCTGCTGCGCGAGGGGCGCGTGCTGCGCCAGCACCTTGCCTCGCTGGTGGGTGACGGCGTGCTGACCGGGGATGAACTGGAGGCGCTGTGCCGGGTGCGCGCCCGGCTGGAGGCGAGCATGGCGGCGTGGCGCCGGGGCGGGTTCACGCACTGGCGCGACCGCCGCGAGATGCACCGCATCGCGAGTGAGTTGGCGTTCCACCGGTGGCGGGTGCTGCGGGGCCTTTCACTGGGGCCGGTTGCGGACGCCGAGCGCGAAGCGGAATACCTGCGCCGCCTTTGCGAGCTGTGCGCTGCCGTGCGGACCCTGCAGGCCGGGCGCGATGCGGGGACGGGCGGGGCTCTGCCGTCGTGAATGCTCGTACTGTGATACGGCAACGAGGTCTGTCATCCTGGGGCCTAAGCGCACCACACCTGCCCGCAGCACCCTCTTCGCGGGCCGAAGGATCTAGCCAGGCGCCACTTCTCAACCAGGGCGCGGCAGCGGTCATGGAAGCCCTGAACCGCCGACCCCGGTGCGCGCGACCGGCGCCCCCCATCCCCAGCCCTTCCCCCGCAAACCGCGCGGGGGAAGGGAGCCAGCCCGGTGCTCTCCGATGGCTTGACGCTTCGACCGGGTTCCCTTGCGGGCTTTGCGGCGTTCCCACGGGCGACGGCGCGTGCCTCGGGTGGGCCCCTCCCCCGGCCCCTCCCCGCACGCTGCGCATGCGGAGAGGGGAGAATTCGGTCGCGCTTCGTCCTGGGTCGTGCACCGGATGTCATCCCGACGGAGCGTCCACGCCGACCTGCCCTCCGCGACATGGACCGCAGCGACCGAGGGATCCGCCACACAGCGCGGCCGCGCCACAGTGTCCTCTTCCCACACGAGAACAGGCCAGTCCGCGCAGGCGGACTTCGTGTGGTTGTTGCAGCGAATTCATTCGCCCGGCAGCCCCGGGGCCTCGGCCATCTGCTTGCTTTACCCGCTCGCGGACGGGGTGCCTGCCGCGGGAGCAGTGCATCACCCGAGGTGTGTGGCGGATCCCTCAGTCGCTGCCATCAGTCGTGTGAGGGCAGGCTCTCGGGGGCCGCTCCTTCGGGATGACAAGACGCGCTTCGGCAGGTGCGGGGCGCGTGCGGTTGAAGCCCCGAGCAGGTCCACAGCGGCCCCGCGTCGGGGCATGCGATGCAAAGACGCGCGTCAAGACTCTGGCCGAAGTCGAATGGCCGCACTACTTTCGGCGGCGGACGGCGCTCTGCGCCGGCCGCGCTTTCGCTTTCCTGCTTTCCCCAGTACGGAAGTCCACATGCACCGGAAGATCTCCACCGGCCTCGTCGTGCTGAGCGCGCTCGGTGCCGCCGCGTGCACCGGGAGCCGCCCGCCCGCCGCGCCGGCACCCGCGCCGGCCGTCGTCCAGGCGCCGCCGCCCCCGGTAGACACGCTGCGTCCCCTCGGCGAGGGGTTCGGGCTGCAGGGCACGCGCCCCGAGGCCGTCGGCGGCGACCTGCTCGGCACGGCCCAGTACGACCTGCCGGTGGTGGCCAACGAGTGGGTGCGGCTGGAGGTGGACTTCCTCGTCAACCAGCGCAAGTCCGTGGTCGCGGGGTGGCTGCGGCAGGCGGACCGCTATGACGAGTGGGTGCGCGACGTCTTTGCGTCGTACGGCATTCCCCGCGACCTGCACCACCTGGGGATGGTGGAAAGCGGATACCGCGCGACCGTGCGCAGCCATGCGGGCGCCGTGGGAATGTGGCAGTTCATGCCCGCGACGGGGCGAGGGATGGGCCTTCGCATCGATTCCCTCGTGGACGAGCGGATGGACCCCGTGCGCGCCACGCACGCCGCCGCGCGCCACCTGCGCCAGCTGAACCGCGAGTTCCGGGGCGACTGGGCGCTCGCCGCCGCGGCGTACAACGCGGGCTCCGGCCGCATCAACCGCGGGCTGGGCCGCTATAACGCCACGAACTTCTGGGACCTGGCGCAGCGCGGCGACCTGGCGCAGGAAACCCGGCACTACGTTCCCCGGCTGTACGCCGTCACCATCATCGCCAAGGACCCCGCGCGCTTCGGCTACCCCGCGCCCAGCGGCCCGGGCGAGCGCTTTTCGTACGACAGCGTCCGGGTAGACCTTGCCACGCCGCTTTCCGTGCTGGCCCAGGCGGGCAACATCCCCGTTCAGCAGCTGGTGGATCTGAATCCGCACATGCTTCGGCAGGTGGCGCCCGCCAACTACTTCGTGTGGGTGCCGGCCGGGCAGGCCGCGGCGCTGCGGCAGGCGTACGCCGAGTCGGAGTTCCGGCGGCGTGGCGGATTCGCGTACTACCGCGTTCGCGAGGGCGATTCGCTGCAGCGCCTGGCCGACCTTTCGGGTGTTTCGCAGGACCGCATCCGCTCGTTGAACCTGTCCGCGAACCTGGATGCCCTGCGTCCCGGCGAGCGCCTGCGGCTCTTTGCCGACGCCGCCCGCACGCTGAACGCGCGGCCGGTGGAGCGTGTGGCGCGGCGTGAGAGCCGTGAGCGCGAGTCGGGGAGCGCGGAGGAGCGCTCATCCGAGAGCCGTTCGTGGGAGAGCCGTTCGTCGGAGAGCCGTTCGTCGGAGAGCCGTGGCGAGCGCTCCGCCAACGCGGAACGCGAGGGCCGCTCGGCAGAGTCGCGCAACGCATCCGCATCGCGCTCGTCGTCCGAACGCGGCAACTCGGCGGAGCGCAGCACCTCGGGGGATCGTAGCGAGCGCTCGTCCTCCTCCGCTTCCTCGGCGCGCCGGACGGAGTCGGGTGAGTCGCGGCCGGAGCGTTCGGCATCCGCCGCATCGCGGTCCGAGGGATCGTCGTCCGGCGCCTCGTCCCGGAATGCGAGCGGATCGTCGAGAAACGGTGAATCGTCGCCGCGTCCCGCGTCGAGCGGCGCGTCGTCCTCGCGGGCCGCGTCCGCCAGTTCAGCTTCGCGTAGTGCGTCGTCGTCCAGCGGAGCCGCGTCGGGCCGCACCCACAAGGTGGAGGACGGCGAATCGCTGTGGGGGATCGCGCGGAAGTACGACGTGACCGTCGATGCCGTGCGCGCGGCCAACGACATGGAGAACGAAACCATCCAGCCGGGGCAGACGCTCCGCATCCCGCGCGCATCGTCATCCGCCACCGCGAGCACGGCGCGGTCCGATTCCGCGCGCCGCTCCGCCAGCACCTCGACCCGCCCATCGGACGGCGAGCGCCGCGCTTCGTCCGCCAGCAGTGGGACCGCGCGCACGCCGTCCGCTGGCACCGGATCGACCGAGCGCCGTGCTTCGGCTTCCACGTCCGGCTCCGCAGAGCGTCGCACGGGCTCTCGCGCGGATTCCTCCGCGTCCAGGGAGCGCCGGGTTTCGGCTTCGGCATCGGGGAGTGCATCGGGCGAGCGAGGCTCGTCGTCGGCCGGATCAACCGAGCGCCGTTCCTCGACGGCCGCGTCCGGCCAGCGGGCGAACTCGACGGCATCCGCCGCGCGCGCGCCGGAGACGGGGAGCCGGTCCGCGCGGCGGCATCACACGGTAGCGAGCGGGGAAACGCTGTGGAGCATCGCGCGGCAGTACAACACGAGCGTCGATACCCTGCGCCGCGCCAACAACCTGGCTTCCGACGCGCAGATCCAGCCCGGACAGCGCCTGGCCATCCCCGCGGCTGACTGATCTGTGATCGCGAAACATCATCACCCCCGGCGGGCGCCTGGCCTGCCGGGGGTGATTTGCGTTCGCGGACGTGGATGGATTCGAGCGGGCCGCCGCTGCCGTGCGTCACGCGTGGTGTGTGGCGGATCCCTCAGTCGCTGCAAGGTATGGCGCGAGGGAAGGTTACGCTTGGCCGCTCCATCGGGATGACATCAAGGTTCGTGGCGCTCTCGATGTCATCCCGACGGAGCGGCCCCACCGTCCCGGCCTACGACGTGGATGGCAGCGACCGAGGGATCCGCCACACATTCCGCTCCGGACGCCGGGCTGAGGCTGCGCCTGTCCTCATCCGTACGACCGCGCGGATCAGACCTGCGGCTCTGCGTCCCCGGCGGGCACCTCGCCGGCCACGTCGTCATCCGCGACGTCTTCCACCTCGTTTTCCGAGACGCCAATCACGGTGCCGTCCTCGAACTGCACCATGAACCCGTCGCGCCCATCCTCGTTGTTGTCGGCGCCCCAGTGGCCGATCACCTCGCCGGTGCGGCCGATGAACGGCTCCGACTGATCGTAATACGAGCGCACCACGCGTACCCTGTGCATCGCGGCCTCCGCGCTGAAATTCATTGGATCTCGAATCCTGGCCGGGCCGGGAAACGCACAAGCCGCGCCCGCCCCTGATCGACCTCGTCCCATCTCCATTCCCAACCCCCGCGCCCGCAACCAGTTACCAGTGGCCCGGCCCGGGATGTGCATTGGGCGCGTCCCTTTGTCGAACCCAGGGAGGAGGGCGCGGGTGGCGGAACGCAGCGAAACGGGACGGCCGCAGGCGTGGCCGGTGATCGGCGAGGAGCAGGAGGGCGACTTCGAGATGTTCAGTGCCCGGGCCATCCGCGCCCGGTCGCCCGACGACGGCTCGGAGCACACCTTTCACATCGCCGACGCGCCCGACGGGGTGACGGTCATCGCCCTTACGCCGGACGACGAGCTGGTGATGGTGCGGCAGTGGCGGCACCCCGTGCAGCGCGTGACGCTGGAAACGCCCAGCGGCATCATCGACGAGGGCGAGACGCCCGAGGAGGCCGCCGCCCGCGAGCTGCGCGAGGAAACGGGGTACGCGGGCGACGCCCCCGAGTGCATTGGCTGCGTGGTGCTCAACCCGTCGTGGCAAACCACCCGCGTGCACGCGACGGTGGTGCGTAACGCGCGCCGCGCCGGCGAGCGCGACCTGGACGAGGGCGAGGACACGCGCGTGTGCCTGCTGAAGCTGGGCGAGGTGAGGCGGCGCGTGCTGGAGGGCGAGATCGACACGTCGAGCGTGGTCGCCGCGCTGGCCCTGTGGGACTGGCGCACGGGCACCATCGGGGCGGGGAGCGAGGGATGAGAAGGGTGCGGCGGAAACACATGAGTGCTTGCGGAGAAGCCGCGCGCCGCTTACTTCTCCACCCGGGTCCAAGCGCCAAGAAATCAGATGTTTGTGTTCATCTCTCACCTCACCGTCCCCGAAGCCGACCGCGGAGAGCTGGAGCGCCACTTCCGGCACCGCTCCGGGCTGGTGGACGGCTTTCCCGGGTTTCTGTACCTGCAGCTGCTGCGGCCCCAGGCCGGCGAAGCCACGCACACCTTTCTCACCGCGTGGGAAAGCCGTGAAGCCTTTCGCGAATACATGCGCAGCCGCGAGCACGCCGAGTCGCACGCCCGGGAGCCGGGAGAGATCATGGGCCGCACCCAGGTGCGGCACGAAGCCTTCGAGGTGCTGATGGACTCGCGCACGCAGCCGGAGTGGCTGGCATGACGCCGGGGGAGCGCGCGGCCACCGTCATGCTGGACCGCCTGGGCGAGATCGCCCGCGCGGTGACCGAGGCCATGTACCGCGAAAACCCCGGGCTGCTGGCCCGGTACGGCGAGCGCGGGCGCGCCAAGTGCCTGCAGGACATGCGCTACAACGTGGAGCACCTGGCCCCGGCTGTGGAGCTGAACGATCCGCCCTGCTTCGTGCGGTACATCGCCTGGTGCGACGAGCTGCTGCGTTCCCGCGGCGTGCCCACCCGCGACCTGGCGCGCTCGCTGGAATTGACGGAGGACGAGCTGCGCGCCCGCCTGGCCCCCGACGAGGCCGCCGCCGCCGTGGTGTGCCTTCGCGCCGGGCTGGCCATCCTGCGCCCCCGGGCCGCCGCGTGACGCTGGACGAGGCGCGGGAGCGCTACTTGGCCGCCGTGCTCGAGGGAAGCCGCAGGACGGCGTTCGGCGTGGTTGACGAGGCGTTCCACGCGGGCATCGGGCTGCGCGAGCTGTACCTGGCGGTGTTTCAGCCGGTGATGCGCGAGGTGGGCCGGCTCTGGCAGGAGAACCGGATCACCGTGGCCGACGAGCACCTGGCCACGGCCATCACCCAGGCCGCCATGGCGCGGCTGTACGACGAGCTGTTCCGCGGCGGAACGGCGGCCGGCCCGCTGCTGATCGCCGCCTGCGCCGACACCGAGCGGCACGAGATGGGGCTGCGGATGATCTGCGACGTGCTGGAGATGGAGGGCTGGGACACCGTGTTCCTGGGCGCCACCGTGCCCATCGAAGACCTGGTGGCGATGGTGCGCGAGCGGCGGCCCCATGTGGTGGCGCTCTCGGCCAGCATTGCGCCGCACCTGCCGCGGGTGCGCGAAACCATCCGCGCCGTCCGCGAGGCCATGCCCGGGGCCGCGCCGCTGATCGCCGTCGGCGGGCGCGCCTTCGCCGACGATCCCGGGCTGGCGGAACGCCTGGGCGCCGACCTTACCGCGACGGACGCGGTACAGGCGGCCCAGCTGCTGAAGGAGAGAGTATCCGTATGACTCCGGCCACCATCACCCCGGAGCTTCACCCCGTGCTGCGCGCCTTTCCGGGCGCGGTGCTGGCGCTGGACCGTGCCGGCATGGTCCTGGAATCCAACGGCTACCTGGAACGCGCGCTGGAGCGCGGCGTGGCCGGGCAGGCGTTCTCGGCCGTGCTCGACACCGCCTCGCGCCGCAAGCTCGACGCGATCCTTTCCCGCGAGCCGCGGGCGGGGCACGACCCCGCCGCCACGCCCGCGTGGGAGCTGATGCTGGCGGGGCGCGACACCCTGCAGCCGCGCTCGTTCTACCCCGTGTGGGACGAAGGAGGCGAGCGGCTGTGGCTGGTGGAGTGCCCCCGCGACCCGCGCTTCGACGCCCTGTACGAGGAGCTGGCGGCCGTCAACTCCGAGCAGGCCAACACGCAGCGCCAGCTGGCCAAGGAAAAGGCGCGACTGGCGCGCGCGCTGGCCGAGCTGGAGCGCGAGTTGACGGAGAACGAGCGCCTGTCGCGCGCCCTGCAGGGGCAGAACGAGGAGATGGAGGCGCAGAACCAGGAGCTCCTGGCCATGACCGAGGAGCTTCACGCCGGGCAGGACCAGCTGCTGGGCGCCAACCAGCAGCTGGAGCGCCGCACCCGCGAGCTGCAGATCGCCCTGAACGCGCGCAACCGCTTCTACGCGGCCATGAACCACGAGCTGCGCACCCCCATCAACGCGGTGATGGGGTACAACGACCTGCTCCTGGCCGAGGTGTACGGAAGCCTCAGCGAGCAGCAGGAGCTGGCGGTGGAGCGCTCGCAGCGCGCGGCCCGGCACCTGCGGGAGCTGGTGGACGACGTGCTGGACCTGTCGCGCCTGGAGCTGGGCAAGGCCGAGCTGGCCACGCAGGACGTGGACGCCGCCGCCCTGGTAGACGACATGCTCGAGACGCTGCGTCCCGTGGCCGCGCAGGCCGGGGCGGAGATGCGCCGGGTAGAGGGCGAGCCGGTGCGCGTGGTGACCGATCCCCGCCGGCTGCGGCAGATCGTGCTGAACCTGCTTTCCAACGCGTTGAAGTACGGCGAGGGCGCGCCGGTGTGGGCGCGGGTGGCGCGCGGCGCCGACGGCGGGCTGGTGCTGGAGGTGACCGACGGCGGGCCGGGGATTCCCCAGGAGGACCTGGGCCGCATCTTCGACGAGTTCGTGCAGCTGGCGCGCGAAGACAACACCGAGGCGGCCGGCCGCGACGGCACCGGGCTGGGACTTTCCATCGCGCGGCGGATGGCCCACGCGCTGGGCGGCACCCTGGAAGCGGCATCGACGGTGGGCGTCGGCAGCACCTTCCGGCTGACGCTGCCCCCGGCCCCGCCCCGCGGCGCCGAGCGCCCGAACGACCATCCACGACCCTGAGACTACGGCCACATGGCGGAGCAGCACCCCGAAGCAAGGCAGGGCGAGCGCGCAGGCGACCGCCGCGGCCTGGAACGCCGCAGATCCGATCGCCGCACTCCCGTTCCCCCCTGGCGCCGCTCGTGGGCGCTGGTGGGGTACGGCGTGGTGGGCGCGCTGCTGCTGATGATGCTCCTGAACTCCCTGGGCGGCGGCGAGCCCGAGGGCCCGCCCGACGAGAAGCTTGTGTCACGCAACGCGCCGCCGGAGACCACCGTCCGCGAAACCGAGGCGCCGGTCAACGCCCCCGAGGACGCCTACGGGCAGGCCGGCTTCGCGCGCCTGGTGGTGCAGGGCGATTCCGCCGTGGGACGCATCGTCCGCGCGGAGATGTTCTGCGAGGCGCCGGGCAACTACACCGTCGTCTCGGCCGACACCGTCAGCCGCGCGGTGGCCGGCCTCATCCAGGAAGGCCGCGTCCCCGCCGCGGAGTGCAAGTGGGGCCCCTCGGGCGAGGCGCAGCGCGAAGACTTCCTGCTCCTGGTGCCGCCCGCCCTGGCCGCGGAGTTCGCGGCCACGCCGGTGGTCACCGACGCCTTCGTGGAGCGCCACCGCGTGGTCGCCGAGCTGGAGTGGGTGGGCCGCTCAAAGGCGCTGGCCCTGCGCACGGCCGGCGTGTTCCGCGGCTTGGCCGACCGGTGATCCATCCTTTTCTCGCCCCGTCCGGAACTCGCATGAACTCTCGTATCGGTGTGGCCGCCGCCCTGCTGGCGGCCTCGTCGGCCGCGCTTCCCGCCACCGCGCAGGAAGCGCCGGACCCGCTGCTGCAGCGGGCGCTGCGCATCCACCGAACCGCCCCGCTGGTGGACGGGCACAACGACCTGCCGTGGGAAATCCGCGAAAAGGCGCAGGGCGACCTGACGCACATGAACTTTCAGGGCGCGCTCCCGCAGCAGCACACCGACGTGCCGCGGCTGCGGGCGGGGGGCGTGGGCGGCGTGTTCTGGGCGGCGTACGTGCCCGTGGAGCGCATCGGCAACGGGGCGGCGGCCTTCGCGCTGGAGCAGATCGGGCTGATCAAGCGGATGACGGACCACTCGCCCGACCTGGTGCTGGCGCGCACGGCCCAGGAGGTGGAGCGCATTCACGGCGACGGGAAGGTGGCGTCGCTGATCGGCATCGAGGGCGGCCACGCCATCGAGAACTCGCTCGACGTGCTGCGCCAGTTCCACGAGCTGGGCGTGCGCTACATGACGCTGACGCACTCCAGCACCATCGACTGGGCCGATGCCGCCACCGACAGCGCGCGCCACGGCGGGCTCACCGCCTTCGGCGAAGAGGTGGTGCGCGAGATGAACCGGCTGGGGATGCTGGTGGACCTGTCGCACGTGTCGCCCGAGACGATGACGGACGCCATCCGCGTCTCCGAGGCGCCGGTGATCTTCTCCCACTCCTCCGCCCGCGCCCTGGCCGACCATCCGCGCAACGTGCCCGACGAGGTGCTGCGGATGATGCCGGCGAACGGCGGGGTGGTGATGATCAACTTCTACTCCGGCTTCGTGGAGCCCTCGGCGGCGGCGCAGATGCGCAACATGTTCGACGTGCAGCGCCGCTTCCGCGAGCAGTACCCGAACGATGCCGAGGCGGCGCGCCGGGCCTACAACGAGTGGCGGGCGGCCAACCCGGTGCCGCGCGGCACCGTGGCCACCCTGGCCGACCACGTCGACCACGTGGTGAAGGTGGCCGGCATTGACCACGTGGGGCTGGGCTCCGACTACGACGGCGTGACCTCGCTTCCCGTGGGGATGGAAGACGTGTCGCGCTTCCCGTATCTCACGGCCGAGCT
>NZ_DATBNB010000560.1 GCF_036554565.1 Longimicrobium sp.
CCTCGCGCATCCCCGCGGCGATCGGCGCGCTCGCGTCCACCTTCACACGCAGGATGCTGCCGGGGATGTAGTACTTCTCGCGCGGCAGGTGGCGCGGCTGCCCGTCAGGCCCCGCCTCCGTCAGGTAGTCGGTGATGGGCAGCCCCAGGTGCTGGGCCAGCACGGTGGAGCTTCCGATGGTGAGCACCGTGCCCCCGTTCTGCATGAACGCGCGAAGCTGCGGCACCGTCCGCTCCACCGTCACGTTGCCGAGCTGCCCGCGGAACTCCGCCGGCACCGCGTCGGGGCTGGGCATGCCCGCCATGCTCCCGCCGCGCGGCTCGCGCTCGGGGATGGCGCCATCCACGAACACCAGCACGTCGTATTTGGCGTTCAGGTTGCCCGCGTCCAGCTCGGGCGGAAACACCACCTGGTGGCGGAACTGGAACTGCTCCAGGATCCACCGTGTCCAGCCGCTGGGCATCAGCCCGCCGTAGCGGTCTACCAGGCCGATGCGCGCGGGTCGCAGCGGCACGGCGTCGGCGGGGCGCCGGGGCGACGGCTCCACGGTGATGCCCAGCGTGTCCGTCATCCACCGCACGTGGGCGGTCGCCTCCCGGTACGGGAACCAGAAGTCGCCCACCTCCTCGCGCCCCGGGTTCGCGCTCGCCACCCGGAACACCGGCACGCCGGCCGCCATCAGCCGGTTGACGGCCGTGAACGCGTCGTTCTGCCGGGGCGAGACCGTGAACCCCTGCGGCGCCCACCGGGGCGAGCTCACCTCCGTGGCCGGGGGGGCGACGTTCCACGCCGTCAGGGGCTGCAGCGGGCCGGTGACCGGCTCCAGCACGCGGTCGAACGCCACGCCCATCTGGTACGCCAGCGTCCATCCCGCGTTGTCGTACGGGGGAATGGGCGGGCCGCCCTCGTACAGGAAGTCGTTGGGATGGTCCTGCGGCTCGAACATGTCCAGCACGTGCGGGCGGAACGGTTGCGCGCTCTGTACCACGTACGAGCCGGCGGGATACGTCTTGCCGCCCGCCGAGAACCGCGCCGTGGCCCGGTGCACCTCTACGCCCGTTTCCAGCAGCGCGTTGACGAACTTGGTGGCCGTGGGGAAGTCTTCCTGCTCGGCGGACATCACGTATGCCCGCGGGTCGCGCCACTCGGGGCGGCGCAGCAGCCCCAGGTAGCGCGCGGACTCCTGCGCGTTGGGCGCGCCCTGGAAGATGCCCCCGCCCGACATCACCGCCGTGCCGTCGGTGCGCTGCCCCTGCCGCTCCGACGCGATCACGGCGCGTACCGAATCCACCCGGCGCGGATACGTGGTCCAGCTGTCGGTGCTGCCGCGTTCGATGGAGTTGCGGCCCATCCGCCAGAAGTTCATCAGCAGCGTGGGCCGATAGCGGCTGGCGTAGTCCAGCACGGCGTAGTTGGCCGTCACCGAGTAGTCGATGGACTGCCGGAAGTGCCACCGCTGCGGCGCGATGGGCGACACCAGGTCGGTGCTGGGCAGCTGCCGGCTGGGCACGAACGGAATGTCCATGGGCGTGGGATTGCCGATGGTTTCCGTCAGCAGCCCGATCATGTTGTGAAAGTACGTCGTGGTGCGCAGGCCGCCGTTCCACCAGGTGCTGTAGTTGGCGCCGCGCCGGGTGGTGACGCCCGGCTTGCGCTCGGCGATGAAGCGGTTGTGCATGGCGCTGCCCACCATGTCGATGCCGGTGGCGATCAGCGGGTCGTACACGTAGTTGAACGGGTCCCGGAAGGGCGGCGCGAACATCACCGTGCCCGTGGGGCCCGTCTGGTGGTGGTTGTACACGATCTGCGGGAACCACTCGCGGTACATCACCCGGTTCATGTTCTCCGTCTCGGGCTGCGTCGAGGCGTAGAAATCCCGGTTGTTGTCGTGGCCGATGTACTTCTGGTACAGCCGCGGGATGTTGCCCGTGGAGCGCGCCTCGCGGGTGGGATTGCGCATGTACCAGTCGCTGACCAGGTCCATGCCGTCGGGGTTGGCGTGCACGAACAGGATGATCACGTCGTCCAGGATGCGCCGCGTTTCGGCGTCGTCGCGGCTGACGAAGTGCCAGAGCGTTTCCATCAGCTGCTGCGCGCCCAGCACCTCGGTGGCGTGCAGCCCGCCGTCGATCCACACCACCGCCTTGCCCTCCGCCGCCAGCCGCGCGGCCGTGGCGCTGTCGGCCCGGCCCATGGCCAGGGTGCGGCTGATTTCGCGGTAGCGCTCCAGCGTGCGGTGGTTCTGGGGGCTGGTGACGATGGCCATCAGCTGTGTGCGCCCCTCGGCCGTGCGGCCGATGTCCACCATCGTCATCCGGTCGCTCTCGGCGTCCAGCTTGCGCCAGTACGCCGTCAGCGCCTGGTAGTTGGGCAGCACGTAGTCGGCGCCGATGGCGTGGCCGAACTGCTGCTCGGGGCTGGTCAGCCGCTGCTGCGCGTCGGCGCGCGCCGATGGCAGCACTGCGGCGGCCAGCGCCAGCGCACAGGCCGCGCGGCGTGTTCTGAACGAAATCAAAGCGGTGCGCCTCCGTCCGTCGGTTGCGGATTCCGTATACACCTTGGTGAACTCCTAGAATCGAACGCGCGTCCGGGGGTGTCAAGGCGGGACTAGGATCGTGAGCGGGTGTCGAGGGAGCCCGTCACCCTCCGCTGACGGTAGACTTGCGCCCCGGACCGGGCGCCCCATATTGCACTGCGTCCGCCGTCTGTTCCCGTCGGCGGACGCAGGTCCCCTCTTCCTGGTCCCCCCGCTGGAGCCGTTCCATGCCCGCCATCCTCGGTATCACGTCCGTTCTGTTGGGCCTCGCCCTGATCCTGGCCGACGAGCACGTCAGCCGCGCCGTGTGGCGCCGCGCCG
>NZ_DATBNB010000561.1 GCF_036554565.1 Longimicrobium sp.
GCGCAGGACACGCTCGTGGGGCTGATCTACTTCCATCCCGAGACGCACGCGGTCAGCGCCGCCGACCTGTTCACGCTGGCCGCCGCCGACGCGGAGCGGACACACGGCCCTCCGTTCTGCCGCAAGCGCGACGTGGCGGTCTGGACGATGGAGAACATGATCCTGGAGATTCGCCTCCGCCGCCCCCGCGGCGACGGGGCGCCGGGTTCCGAGGTGCGGTACACGCGGCCTGGATACGAGGCGGAGATCGCCCGCCGCTCCGCGCCCGCGCGCACGGCGAGCTCCCCGCGTCCCGCCACGCCGCGCCCTGAGCGCGGGCCGCGCTTGCTGGGTGCGCCGGTGCAGCCCGCTACGCCCGCAGCGGCGCCAGCGGTGGAGCCCCAGCCCACGCCCACGCCGGCTCCCGCGGACCCGGCCGCGCCGGTCGTGTCCGCGCACGTTCTGTCGGCCTGCGCCTGATCGCGGTCGACGACGCAGGATGCTGGACGTTTGACAGATGGCGGCTCGCGTGGCGCAGCTTCGGAACCGCGTACGATGGCTCATGGGGCAGCTGCGGCGCCTGGAGACGGCAGCCGGGTGACGCCATCGCTCAACGACGAAACGGGCCTGCACCGGAAGGGTGCAGGCCCGTTTTCGTCGCGTGGGCCGCTACCCGATGGTGCCGCCCGTCGCCGTGCCGCCGCCGGCGTTGTTGCCGGTCCCGGCGTCCAGCCCCAGGCTCTTCGGAAAGACGTCCTCGTCGCCCAGTCCGCTGGTGCCGCCCCCGCCGATGTCGCTCGAGGCGATCCCCGCGTCTCCGTCCGGACCGTCGGTCAGGCCGCTTCCCGCGTTGCCGCCCGTTCCCGCCGCGCCCGCGTATCCGCCCGCCCCGCTGGTGTGCCCGCCGTGGCCACCACCCGAGCCGCCGGCGCTGCCCAGCTCGCCAGATGCCTGCTCGTCGCTGGCGCGATCTGAGCCGTCGTTCGCGGGCGGCCCGCCCAGGTCGCGCCCTCCGGCGCCGCCGCCGAACCCGCCCAGGTCACCGCCCGACGCACCGCTGGCGCTGCCGCCCAGGTCGCCGCCGCCCTCGGGGGCCGCGCCACCGCGTCCGCCGCCGAATCCCTGGCCGCCGCTGCCGCCAACCGTCTCGCGTTCGTCTCGCATCGCATCCTCCGCGCGGTGGTGAATGTCAGGGCGGGGGAGACATGCAAGGCCCCGGCCCATCGCCGGGCAGCATTGCCGTATCCCCGCGCCGCCGCATATTGGGCAGCGACCCCGCAGCCGGAGCCCGGATCGTTTGAAGACCACCGCCTTCGTCAGCCACGAAGACTGTTCCCGCCACGACACGGGCTGGAGCCATCCCGACCACCAGGGGCGCCTTCCGGCCATCGTCCGGGCGGTGCAGCGCGACATGGTGTCGCTCTGGGAGCCGCTGCTGCAGCTGGAGGCCGTGCCCGCGACGGACGAGGACCTGTCCCTGATCCACACGCCGGAGCACGTCGCGCGCGTTCGCGAGGTGGCGGCTGATGCGGCGCAGAGTGAGGAAACGCTGGAGCTGGACGGCGTTCCCGTGTCCGGCGCCTCGTGGGACGCCGCGCGCGCCTCGGCCGGGGCGGTCCTGACGGCGGTGGATGCCGTGCTGGCGGGGGAGGCGCACAACGCCTTCGCCCTGTCCCGCCCACCCGGCGCCGGCGCCTGGGCCGACGGGCCGGGTGGATTCGGGCTCTTCAACACCGTGGCCATCGGCGCGCGGCACCTGCGGGAGCGGCATGCGGCGGCCCGCGTGCTGGTGGTGAGCTGGGGCGTGCGCCCGCCGCTCGCGCTTGCACGCCTGCTGGCGGATGACGAGGGGATCGGGTTGATCTCCATCCACCAGCACCCGCTCTCGTTTCCCACGCCGGACCCGTCCGCCGCCGAGCATCCAGAAGTCGCCGGCGCAGCGCTGTCCCCGGGGAGCGGGGGCGAGGAGTTCGAGGAGGCCCTTCGCGCCGCGCTGGGGGCCGTCCCGCCTGCCGAGTCGCCGGATTTCGTGCTGCTGGCGGCGGGGTTCGACATTCTGGACGCCGATCCCGTGGGCCAGCTCGCTGTGGAGCCCGACGAGGTGTACGCCATCACCCTCGCGTTGCGTGAGTGGGCGGACGAGCGCGCGGGCGGGCGCCTGGTCTCGGTGCTCGAGGGCGGATACGCGGCCGCGGAAACCGCGCGTGCGGTCGTGCAGCACCTGCACGCGTTGGCGGGGCTGCCGCCGGGGTGAGGGGGCGGATTTCATCGAGTTCGGCTGGTCGGCGCATGCTCCTGGCGCCCCCCATCCCCAACCCTTCCCCCGCAAACTGCGGTAGTGTTCGATATACTTGACATGGGGTGAAAAAACAGAAGCATGAGGCACCACACCCAACGCAAAGAAAGGGCGGTGCACCATGCTCCTGTCGGTGAACACCATTGTCCACCTGTACATCAAGGTACAGCTGGAGGAAGTGACGATCAACAGCCTCGCGGAGTGGGCCTTCGCGAGGCGGGCGGAGCTCATGCGCATGCTGCTGGAGCCGCTCGTGGAGCTCGCGCAGAAGGAGTGGCTGGACCGCGTGGAAGCGGGAGCGGCCGAGATGGTGTGCACCGCCTGCGGCGTCGTGCACCAGGGAGGGAAGAGCTGGGTACGCCGGGGCAGCCGGCCACGGACCGTGAAGACGAGCAGCGGCGAGATCGAGCTCGCGCTGGTCCAGGTCACCTGCCGGGAGTGCGGCAAGACGCGCGCACCGTGCATGGAAGGCCTCGGGATGGAGCCGCGGCGCCAGTGCACGCGGGAACTGACGCGCAAGCTGGTGGAGCGGGTCTACGACACGAGCTACCACAAGAGCGTGCAGACGGCGCGGGACTGCATGGGCGTGGGTGTCGCGGCGTCCACGCTGCACCGGCTGGTCCAGGAGTCAGCGGCGCGGGTGGAGCTTACGCCCGACCCGGAGTGCGAGGTGGTCATGGCCGATGGAACGCCGGTCCGGGCGGGTGAACGGATGCGTTCGGGTACGCGCGTGGAGCATGAGGAGCTGCGGCTTGCGGTCCAACTGATCGGGCGCACCGACGAGGATACCGATCGGCCCAAGGCACAGCTTCGGCTGATCGGGCTGGGCGTCGGGCTCAGGACCTGGCCCGTGGTGCTCCCTGGTGACACTCGGACCAAGCTCATCGTCACGGATGCCGAGCCGGCGCTGGTGCCACACGTTCGCGATCAGTACCCGCAGGCGCGGCACCAGATGTGTGAGTGGCACATCGCGCACACGCTCGACTGGCCGCTGCGGAAGGACGGCGTGGGCCTGAAGCAGCGACGGCGCTTGCAGGACGAGTTGCACTCGATCATCTGGGGCAAGCGGAGCCAGGCCGAAAAGCGGGCGCTGTACGACGCGTTCATCGAACGTCTGTCATGCAGTCCGAGCGCGCAGTACCAGCTCCGCCAGGCGGCGTCGAGGATCCTCTACGACGAGCCTTCGAGCGAGACGACCACGAGCCTGATCGAGCGGCAGATGCGCGAGGTGGACAGGCGGGCAGAGATCGGCGCGCGGTGGTCCACCCGCGGAATCAGGAATCTGATGCTGCTCCGGATGTGCCGGACGCACAACGTAGCCGATTACGCGCGCGTCTGGATGTGCTGATCGACTTTCACCAGCCTTGGGTGCCTCGGGCTGATGTCAAGAAGATCGAACACTACCCAAACTGCGCGGGGGAAGGGAGCCAGCCCGAGGCGCTCCGGTGGGTGCCGTGCGGGCCCGGCTATCCTGGGGGGCTTCGGTGTGGTTCGATCGGTCCGGCGCAGTCCCCGGCTGCCCTCACCCCCGGCCCCTCTCCCGCAAGTGGGAGAGGGGAGAATTCGATTGCGCTTCGGCAGGTGCCGTGTGCGTGCAGGTGAAGTTCCTGAGGGACGCCCCTTTGCTCGTAATCGTTCCCTCATCGTTCGCCTGCAACGGTTGATCGACTCGCCTGGATCGTATGGCTTGAGCGCGACGAGAGGCGCGCGCTCGGACCACAACCAGGCAACTACGACGATGAATACGAACCTTTCTCTTGCCGCGTGGCGCGTGGCCGCTGGATTCGCCCTGATGCTCGCGGGAGCGGCCGTGGTGCCGGCCTGCGCTCAGGCTCCTCGCGATGCCATCGCCGCCGGCGCGTTCGCGTACGACCGCGCCGCCCCGCTGGACCTGCGCGACTCGCTGGAAAGCGTCGACGGCGACGTGGAGGTGCACGCCATCAGCTTCGCCAGCCCGCGCGGGGGGCGCGCGACAGGGCTGCTGTTCGTGCCTCGGGGCGGCGCGGCGCGGAAGCCGGGAATCGTGCAGCTGCACGGCGCCCCGGGGAGCGCCCGGTCCATCGCCGCGGGCTCGCTGCGGCTGGCCAAGCGCGGTGCGGTGCTGATCTCCGTGGACGCCCCGTTCGCCCGGCGCGCCGGGCAGATGGTGACGTTCACCGAAGCCGACAGCGCCGACCACGTGCAGCTGATCGTGGATCTGCAACGCGCGGTGGACGTGCTGCTGGCGCGGAGCGACGTGGACCCGGCGCGCATCGCCTTCGTCGGAGGGAGCTACGGCGGCGCGGTGGGCACCATGTACGCGGCCGTGGACCCTCGCCCCGCGGCGTACGTGCTGTTCGTGCCCGACGGAGGGATGGTGTCGCACGTGACGGATGCGCAGGGGCGGCGCGGCGAGCAGCTTTCCGGGATGCCGGACGCGGAGTGGAACCGCTGGGTGGCGGCCATGCGGCCGGTGGAGGGCATCGGCTACATCGCCCGGGCGAAGCCGGGGAGCATCCTCTTCCAGAACGGCCGCACGGACCCGTTCGTCCCCGCCTACAAGGCCGAGGCGCTGCACCGCGCCGCCGGTTCGTCGCACACGGTCCGGTGGTACGATTCCGGACACCGCCTGCCCGAGCAGGCCGCCGTGGACCGCTACCAGTTCCTGCACGAGCGCATCGGCACGGCGCCGGTGACGGCGGAGGAGCGCGCGGCGGCCGCGGCCGCGCCGGCCCCGTCGGACCCGGTAGGGGGAGGCGTGCGGCGCGGGTGATGGAGGTTGGCTGGCGAGGGAAAAGGAACGGACCGGTCCCCATCCAGAGGCCGGTCCGTTTCGTCGATGCCGCTGTTCGTGTCCTCAGGATTGTGACCGCTGCCGCGCCCCGGTTTTGGACGTGCCCTCGGCTAGATCCTTCGGCGCGCTGAGGATCTGCCGCGGGCCGGTGTCGTTCGCTTGCGCCTCTGGATGACAGACTCGCGTGTTCGTGTTGCTCCTTCGGCGAATTCTCCCCTCTCCGCGCGCAGTTTGCGCGGGGAGGGGCCGGGGGAGGAACGCCCTACGCCGCGAGCGACGCGATCTCTGCCCGGACCCGCGCCAGCATCTCCAGCTTTTGCGCGCGGTGCATGAAGGCGCTGTCGAAGCCCATCAGCGCGATGTCTACCAGCTCGTCCCAGGTGAAGCCCAGGTGCTGGTGCGCGCGCCAGTACTCCTCCGTCACCGTGGTGGCGCTCATCAGCCGGTTGTCGGTGTTCAGGCTGAGCACCAGGCCCGCGTCGTAGTACTGCCGTAGCGGGTGGCTCTCGAAGCTGTCCACCGCGCGCGTCTGCACGTTGCTGGTCAGGCAGATCTCGATGGGAATGCGGAAGTCGTTGACGAAGCGCATCAGGTCCGGGTCCTCGAAGAGGCGCGTCCCGTGGCCGATGCGGTTGGCGCGGCAGTAGTGCAGCGCCTGGTGGATGGACTCGGCCCCGTACGCCTCGCCGGCGTGGATGGTGGCGGCCATGTTCTTGTTGATGACGGTGTAGAACGCGTCCTTGTGCTTCTTGGCCGGGTAGTTGTACTCCGCGCCCGCCAGGTCGAACGCCACCACGCCCCGGTCCTTGTACGCTACGGTAAGGTCCGCCAGGTCGCGCGACGTGGACGGGTCCATGTTGCGGATGCCGCAGATGATGATGGCCGTCTCGATGCCGAAGTCCGCCTTCGCCCGCGCCAGCCCGCGCAGCGGCGCATCCACCGTCTCCGTCAGCGGCAGCCCCTCCTGCG
>NZ_DATBNB010000562.1 GCF_036554565.1 Longimicrobium sp.
CTCCGGCCCCACGCCGAACACGCGCTGCTGCGCGGCCGCCACGTTGCACAGCCCCCGGTGCGGCACCAGCACCCCCTTGGGGCGGCCGGTGGAGCCGGAGGTGTAGATCACGTACGCCGGGTGCTCCGGCGTCACCCCGCCGCGCGACGGGTTCGTTTCCGGCTGCGCCGCCCACGACGGCGCGGCACCGTCCAACTCCAGCACCGGCACGCCGCCGAGGCCGTCGAGCACCCCGGCCAGCGCCTGCGCCACCGCGTGCTGCGTGAGCACGACGGCCGGGGCGCTGTCGGCCAGCATGTACGCCAGGCGCTCGCGGGGATACGCCGGGTCCAGGGGCACGTACGCGCCTCCCGCCTTCAACACGGCGAGGACGGCGGCCACCATCTCCGGCCCGCGCTCCACGCACAGGGCCACGCGCACCTCCGGCCCCACGCCCCGCGCCCGGAGGTCGTGGGCCAGCCGGTTGGCGCGCGCGTTCAGTTCGGCATAGCTCAGGCGATCGTCGCCGAAGACCACCGCCGTGGCGCCGGGCGCGCGCTCCACCTGCCGCTCGAACAGTTCGTGGATGCACGATGACGACGCGTACTCCGCGTCCGTCCGGTTCCACTCTTCCAGCACCCGCGCGCGCTCCGCCGCGGGAAGCAGCGGGAGCGCGTCCACCGCCTGCCAGTCGTCGGCGACGAACGCCTCCAGCACCCGGCGCAGGTACGCCAGGTGGCGCTCCACCGTGGCCCGGTCGAAGAGCGCCGTCGCGTACTTGACGCTTCCCTGGATGCGGTCGTCCGCCTCCCACAATCCCAGCCAGAGATCGGTCTTGGCGTCCACGTGCGCCGACTCCACGGCTACGCCCGCGTCCACCCCCGGGAGCAGCAGGGTGTTGCCCTCTCCCCGCGCCATGTTCTGCCAGGCGATCACCACCTGGAAGAGCGGGTGATGCGACACGCTGCGCACCGGGTCCACCAGCTCCACCACCTGCTCGAAGGGGATGTCCTGGTGGTGCTGCCCCGCGAGCGCCCGCTCCTTCACGCGGCCCAGCAGCTCCGCCACCGTGGGCGCGCCGGACAATTCCAGGCGCAGCGCCAGGGTGTTCACGAAGCAGCCGATCAGCCCCTCGGTTTCGCGCCGTCCGCGCCCCGCCGTCGGCGTGCCGATCACCACGTCGTCCTGCCCCGAGAGCCGGCTGAGCACCACGGCCCACGCGGCCACGAGCGTCATGTACGGCGTGGTGCCGTGCCGCCGCGCCAGCGCCTTGATCCCCGCCGTGAGCGCCGCGTCGAGCTCCACCCCGAGCACCGCGCCGCCATGGTCCACCTGCGCGGGGCGCGGACGGTCGGTGGGCAGCTCCAGCAGCTCCGGCGCGCCGGCCAGCGTACGCGTCCAGTAGTCCGCCTGCTCGCGCAGGACGTCGGCATCCACCCACCGGCGCTGCCAGACCGCGTAGTCGGCGTACTGCACCGGCAGCGCGGGAAGGCGCGCCTCCCGCCCGTCGCGGTGGGCGGCGTAGAGCGCGGAAAGCTCGTCGAAGAGCACCCCGAACGACCAGCCGTCGGTGACGAGGTGGTGCATCGCCAGCACCAGCACGTGGTCGTCCTCCGCCAGCCGCACGAGCCGGCCGCGCACGAGCGGCCCCCGCTCCAGGTCGAAGGGCGCACGGGCCTCTCCGGCGATCAGCCGGTCCAGCTCCGCCTCGGCGTCCGCGCGCGCGGCGAGGTCGTGCTCCACCAGGTGGAACCCGCTCGCCGCCGCGGGGGCAATCCGCTGCACGGGAGCGCCGTCGACCTGCGCGAAGGTGGTGCGCAGCGCCTCGTGGCGGGCCACCACCCCGTCCAGTGCCTGCGCCAGCGCGTCCACGTCCAGCGCGCCCCGCAGGCGCAGCGACTTGTGGAGGTGGTACACGCTTCCCGCGCTCCCCAGCTGCTCCAGGAACCAGAGCCGCTGCTGGGTGAAGGAGAGCGGCAGCGCCCCCGTACGCTCCACGGGCACCACGGGCGGCAGCACCGCCGCCCCCGCGCCGCGCATCTCCTCCACCCGCGCGGCCATCCCCGCCACGGTGGGCGCTTCGAAGAGCGCGCGCAGCGGCAGCTCCACGCCGAAGGCCTCGCGCACCTGCGACACCACGCGGGTGGCCAGGAGCGAGTGCCCGCCCAGCTCGAAGAAGCCGTCCTCCACGCCCAGGCGCTCCACGCCCAGCACCTCGGCCCAGATCCCCGCCAGCACCTCCTCCACCGGCGTGCGCGGCGCGACGTACGTCTCGTCGTCCCCCGTGAACTCCGGCTCCGGCAGCGCCTTGCGGTCCAGCTTGCCGTTGGGGTTCACCGGGAGCGCGTCCATGTGGACGAACGCGGCCGGCACCATGTACTCCGGCAGCCGCTCGGCCAGGTGGGCGCGCAGCACCGCCGCGGCCGCACCGTCGCCCGTG
>NZ_DATBNB010000563.1 GCF_036554565.1 Longimicrobium sp.
TCCTCGGCGCCGACGACACTCGCTTCCGTCCCTGCGACAAAAAGCCCGATTCCGAGGTGGCGCTGCGCGTCGATTCGGACCTTTGTGGCCGCTTCCTCGGCCTTCCGCTCCGTCAGGGAGTAATCAAGCGCTGATTCGAGAGCGCCGACCGCGCGCGCCACATCGACAACCGATTCGCGGGCGTTGCGCCCGTACAGCAGGAGTTTTCCAAGCAGCAGCTGGAGATGGAAATCGGTGTCGTCGTACACCAAAGCGGCCTCAAACCGCTCCAGCGCCTTTCGGAAGTGGCCCCGCAGCATCAGGTCATTGCCGGCCCGCACCAGTTCGCGGCACCGCGTTCGCTGGGGCGAGCGAAGTGCACGCGCAATCCCGTCCAGTTGGCGTGAGATTTGGGCTAGCCATTCCGCCTGCTCCTCCCCCTGCTCGAACAGAAGCGAAAGCCCCCATTCTGCCGCCTCGCGCACCTCCCGCACCGCCCCGGCCTGCGAAAGCGACGCATCTTCAATCGCGCGCCGGGTTTTCGTGGCGTCCGAAGCAGCCTGAGCGGTCGACCGTGAGACCTCGTCGGCCACGTCGTTTCCCGCGTCCCTCACGGCGTTGACTACTTCCAGCAGATAGTCGTCCCACCCCTTGGCGCCTATGTAGTACGGTTGGCCGGTCATATTTCCCCCCAAATCTCCAGCGGGGTCGCTCCATTGCTCATGATTTTACCTCCAAGATATACCGGGCGAATATGCAAAGCGGGTGTGAGTCAGGTAAACAGGACGAATGCACGGCAGGGGAGGGCGGAGACAAACCGGAAGCCATTCACACCACACGCTCTCGCGGTGAGCCGTTGTGACAGGTGAGTCCACAGGGCTGGAGCACGCCGTCGTGAGTACTTCGCCTCCCTAGCGTGGCTCTGACGTCGATATGAACTACGGGGCGATCCGGTCAGCTGCGAGCCAGTCCAGGAGGTGGTTCAGACGACTGCTCGATCTGCTTCCACGCTTGCGCAGCCTCACGCCTCCTCGTACGACTCGGCATCGTTCAGCCGCTCGCCCAGAAGCGCAGGGAGCTGGCCGTGAATCGCCGCAGCCAGCGGGGCGAGCCCAGCGGGCGGGGCGCCCGCGCCAGGTGCGAGGGTGAGATGCTCATCCAGAAGCGATTCGCCGGTGGCGACCGTCTCGTGGATATCGATCTCCCGCGCCAGGCGGATCCCATCCCGGATCAACGCCTCGCCACCAGCGACGCCCAGTCGGAGCTGGATCCCTCCCAGCGACACGAGGCGGCTGGCCTCCCCCCTGCGGTCGCCGATCTCTCGTGCGATACGCAGGGCCGCCTCGTAGAACCGGCCGGCGTCTGCGTACGACTGCAATTCCGCGCAGAGGTGGCCCAGGTTGCTCAGGTTCGTCCCCTCGCCGTGCTGGTCGCCTAGGTCGCGGACAATCTGAAGCGCCTCGACCAGCATCCCGTACGCGTCCTCCAGCCGGCCCGTCTCCGTATGCACCGCGGCCAGGTTCCCCAAGTCCAAGGCAATGCCGTACCGGTGGTGGAGTGCACGGCTTACCTCCAGAGCCTTCCCGAAGTACTCGACCGCCCGTTCGTAATCCCCAAGATCGTAGTAGACAATCCCGATGTTGCCGTTGTCGCGGCCCTCACCCCGCCGATCTCCTTCGCGACGCGAGAGTTCCAAGGCCTCGTGCAGCAGCCGCAACGCGCGCCGCACGTTCCCGCGGTAAGCCTCAGCCAAGCCCAGGTTGCCCAAGTGCGAGGATGCGTCCGCCGTCTGGCCCAACTCGCGCGCAGCGGACAGCGCGCGGCGCAGGTGGCTGATGGCGCGGCCGTACTGCGCCAGTCCGATGTACGCCAGCCCCAACTGCCCCCGATAAACCTCCTCGATCCGGGTGTCGCCGGCGCGGCGCGCTAGGCGGATGGCCTGGACCAGGTGGGCGGCCGACGCGCGAAATTCGCCCAAGTCTTCAAAGGCGATTCCCAGGTTGCCGTAGCAGTCCGCCTCGGCCACGCGGTCGCCGATGGCGCGCGCGGCGGCCACGGAGGAGCGTAGCCAAGAGACCCGCTCTTCCGGAGATTGGTAAAGGCTGAGAAGGGTCGCCGCCACGCGGGAGAAGCCGGCGCACAGTGACGCGCGGGCGGGCGCGTCGGGACGCTTCGCGGCCCATCCCTGTCCGAGCCGGATCTGCGGCCACTCCTGCTCGAAATCCCGGGCAAGGCGGTCCACGTCCCGCTCCCGAGCGCGATACCGCTCGCCCAGCCCCGCAAGCACGGCGAGGTAGTTGGCCGCGTGCTGCCGGTCAGCATGCGTGCGCGAGGCCACGCCTCACTCCTCCTCGTCGTCCGTCAGCAACGAGCGCGCGTGCAGCACGAGCACAGCGTGCATCTGAAAACGGTCGGTACCCAGGATCGGCTCAAGGAGCCCGCGGTCGGCCAAGGCGCGCGCAGTGGGCCGGGCGTCATCCACCTCCCACACGAACGCCATGGCGGGAAGGTTGAACGTGGCGGGCTTCGGAGCGAAGGCGCCCAGCAGGGCAAAGCGCTCGCGAGTCTCGGGGTCGAGCCGGTCCGAGCTCTTCTGCAGAAGCAGCCCCACTGTGGGAATGACCCCTGTGGCCGGGTCCCAGCGGTCATCGGGCGCCCTCTCATCGAGCAGCGTAGTGCCGCTGGCGACCTCCGCGAACAGTTCTGCAAGGCCCCAACCCAGCTGGATCTCGGCCTCCAGCAGCCGACCCGCAACACGAAGCGCGAGGGGCAGCCCCTCGAGAGCGGTGATCAGTTGCCGCGATTCCGCCTCGTGATCACGGGACACAGTGGGCGCCAGCTGGCGAAATAGTTCGAAGCCCCGCTCGTCGTCCAGTTGCTCCAGGCGGTACTCGTCGTCGGGTGTGGGGGCCACTTCGCGCGCCACATCGCGGAAGCGGGTGGTGAAAAGCACGGGAGATCCCGCAGCGGCGCGCTTGAAGGCGGCGGCGGACTCCGCCTCCCACACATCATCGACGATCAGCAGAAAGCGTCGCCGCGCGAGCCGCGCCTTGACCCCCGCCACAGCGGCATCGATGGAATCCGGCGGGGGGGCGGTCCCGTCGCCAAGCTCGCGCAGCCAGCCGCCCAGTTCGGAAAGCGCGCTGCCCGCCTCGCCGAGCGAGGCCCAGAGAACACCCTCGAACCGCGACGCTACCCGCGAGTCATGCGCCAGCGCCGCGACCACGGTGGTCTTGCCCACGCCCGGCCAGCCGCGGATGACCGTTACGGCGCGCGGGGGGCCGACTGGAATGCCCAGTCGCGCGATCAACCGCTGCTGGTCCGCTTGGCGGCCAATGAGCAGAGGTGGAGCCGGAGGCGCCAGGTGCACGGCGACGGACTCGGCGGCCGGCGCCCCGCGCACGGTGGACGCGGGTACAGAGGATGTCCCGACGTTGGTCGTGGTGCGGCGCGCGGCAAGCGCCTCCGCCAGCTTTGCGCGGAAGTCGTCCACCGTTGTGAACGCCGCGCTGTATCCCGCTTGGCGCACCCGCTGCTTGAACTCACACAGACGGTCCTGAGTGGCGTAGTCAATGCTCTCCGGCGGCCAGGGAAACCCGGGATCTACAACAAAGCAAAGCCGCTCGATCCCCAACTCTCCCGCGTATTCGAACTCCTCCTCCGCGATCCCGCACTCGTGGCCCGGCTCCCGGTAGCCGTAACGATGCGCAAAAATGCCGACGTACAGCGCCGATTGGCGAAGCATCCGCCGGCTCGCCTCGGCTGCG
>NZ_DATBNB010000564.1 GCF_036554565.1 Longimicrobium sp.
AACCACGATGAGCGTCATCCGGCGTTCGTCCGCCATCAACTACCGAGTGCGAAAGTGCTAAGTGCGAGAGTGCGAAAGTATGAACCAGAAGTTCCGAGGGCGGGGAGTGCCGTTACTTTCGCACTCTCGCACTCTCGCACCTTCGCACTATCTCGTTCTGTCCGGCCCGAGCAGCTTCTCCATGATCCCATCGAAATCGTCCGCGCTCAGGAACGGGATCTCGATCCGCCCCGCGGTGCCGCTGTGGTGGATGCGGACGCGCGTGCCGAACTCACGCTGCAGCTCCGCCTCCAGACGGCGGACCTCGGCGTCGCCCTGGACGGCGGCGGCGGGGGGATCGGCAGCCTTGCCCTTGCTGGCGGGGCGGCGGGTGCGGACGCGGTCTTCCACGGCCCGCACCGTCATCCCCGTGTCGGCGGCCTGGCGGGCGAGGTCGGCCATCTCGCGCTCGTCCTCCAGCCCCAGCAGCGCCCGCGCGTGGCCCATGGACAGCGCGCCCTCGTTCACCAGTCGCTGCACCGACGCGGGCAGGGCGAGCAGGCGCAGCAGGTTGGCTACCGTGGACCGTTCGCGCCCCACGCTCTCGGCCACCTCGGCCTGCGTGAAGCTGAACTCGTCCATCAGCCGCCGATAGGCCGCGGCCTCTTCCAGCGGCGACAGGTCGGCGCGCTGCACGTTCTCGACGATGGCCACCACCAGCATGGCGCGGTCGTCCAGCTCGCGGACCACCACCGGCACCTCGGTCCACCCCAGCCGGCGGACGGCCCGCCAGCGGCGCTCGCCCGCCACCAGCTCCCACTCTGCACCGTCCGGCGCATCCGCGCTCGCGCGACGGACCACCAGCGGCTGCAGCAGCCCGTTCTGCCGGATGGACTCTTCCAGCTCCGACAGCTGCTCGGGGGTGAACTCCCGGCGCGGCTGAAACGGGTTGGGCGTAATGTGCGAGGTGGGAACCGAACTGGGCTGCTCGACCGCCTCGGCCTGCGGCTCGTCGGTGTACTCGCCCATCAGGGCGCTCAGGCCGCGGCCCAGCCGGGCCTTCTTTGCCATCGCCATGGCTCAGTCCCCCGCCGCCGCTGCCGGCGCCTCGGCCGACGCGCCCTTGCGCCCCTTGCGGGCGATGACTTCCTTCGCGAGAGCCAGGTAGCTCTTGGCTCCCACGGAGATCACGTCGTAGAGCACGATGGGCTTCCCGAAGCTGGGCGCCTCGGCGATGCGCACGTTCCGCGGGATGGTGGTGCGATACACCTTGGGCCCGAAGTACTCCTTGGCCTCGTCGGCCACCTGGCGCGACAGGTTCAGGCGGCTGTCGAACATGGTCAGCAGCACGCCCTCGATCTGCAGCCCCGGGTTCAGGCTCTTCTGAACGATGGTCACCGTGTTCAGCAGCTGCGACAGCCCCTCGAGCGCGTAGAACTCGCACTGAATGGGGATGAGCACCGAGTCAGACGCGGCCAGGATGTTCAGCGTCAGCAGGCCCAGGGACGGCGGGCAGTCGATCAGAACGTAGTCGTACCGGTCGCGCAGCGTGGCGATGGCGTTGCGAAGGATGTTCTCGCGGCCGGTGCGGTTGACCAGCTCCACCTCGGCACCCACCAGGTCGCGCGTAGCGGGGAGCACGTCCAGGTACGGAAAGTGGACGTTGCCGATGATCGCCTCGTCGGCCTTCATCCCCTCGATGAGCACGTCGTAGATGGACCGCTGCACCTCTTCCTTGTCGATGCCCAAGCCGCTGGTGGCGTTGCCCTGCGGGTCCATGTCGATGACGAGCGTCTTTTTCTCGGCCACGGCCAGGCAGGCGCCCAGGTTGATGGCCGTAGTGGTCTTGCCGACGCCGCCCTTCTGGTTCGCGATGGCGATGATGCGCGACACGCTCGTCCTCACGATGAGGTGGGTTGGATGCTGCTCGCCAATATACGCGCGCGCGCGCGTGGAAAGAAGTAGATGAGCCGGGCGGGAGCACAATCGCCACGCAGCCGCCATCTCGCACTGCTTCAGAGATGTTCCACGTGGAACACAGGCGAGGGTTTCGCGCGAGAATCGTTTTTATCGCGTTTCAGCCTCCCGGCCGACGCACCACCCTCGTAAGTTCCCGTTCGTGAGCTATAAACGATTCTGAGAAGCCGGATTTGTTCGGCAGGTATTCGGAAATAGTTTCAGTTTCGTTGAGGGCGCCCGTCGCTGCGACGCGTGAGCCGCACGAATCTGGCGCCGTCACCCCCGCTTGCGAACCTCCATCACCAGGTTCTGCAGGTCGCTCGGACTGACGCCCGGGATCCGCCCCGCCTGCGCGAGCGTGGCGGGGCGGATCCTGTCCAGCTTCTGCCGCGCTTCGAACGAGAGTGAGTGCAGCTCCGGGTACGCCAGCGCCGCGGGCAGGGCAAAGTCCGCCTGCCGGCGCAGGGAATCGGCTCGGTTGCGCTCCTTTACCAGGTAGCCCTCGTAGCGAAGCTCCATCTCGGCCGTGGTCAGCGCGTCCGCAAACTCGTGGGCCTCCGCCTCCGGCGCGCCGCCAACCGCATCCACCAGTGCCGCCGCGGGAACGTTCGGCCGCTTGATCAGCAGCGAAAGACGCGTAGGCTCGCGGAGCGGGGGAGATCCCGCGTCTTCCAGAATCGGGTTCACCTGCGCCGGCGCTGCGTTCGTAGACCTCAGCCATCCATCCATCTGCTCCGCCAGCTGCAGCCGGCGATCCAGCGAAGCCATCTGCGCATCCGTCAGCAGCCCGCGTTTGGCAGCCATCGGCGCGAGACGCTGAAGAGCGTTGTCCTGCCGAAGCGTGAGCCGGAACTCGGCCCGAGAGGTGAACAGGCGATACGGCTCGTCCGTGCCCTTGGTCACCAGGTCGTCCACGAGAACGCCGACGAATGCCTGGTCCCGCTCCAGGATCAGCGGGTCGCGGTCCAGAGCCGCGAATGCAGCGTTCGCTCCCGCGAGCAATCCCTGCCCGGCCGCTTCTTCATATCCGGTGGTCCCGTTCACCTGGCCCGCCAGGAACAGCCCGTCCAGCGCCTTGCACTCCAGCGTCGAACGCAGCTGGTGGGGAGGATAGTAATCGTACTCGATGGCGTACCCCACCTTGGTCATCCGCACGTTCTGCATCCCGGGAATGCTGCGCAGCATCCGCAGTTGCACCTCGCCGGGAAGGGAAGTGGAGAGGCCGTTGACGTACAGCTCGTGGGTGTCCAACCCCTCGGGCTCCAGAAAGACCTGATGACGCGCGGCGTCGGGGAACTTCACGATCTTGTCCTCGATGGACGGGCAGTAGCGTGGCCCCCGGCCCGCGATCTCGCCGCCGTACAGGGCCGACTCGTGAAGGCTGCCACGGATGATCTCCTGCAGCGGCTCACCGGTCCAGGTGATCCAGCAGGGAAGCTGCGGCAGCAGGGGAGCGCGCTCCCAGACCGAAAGACGGTACTCGGGGGTCTCGCCCGGCTGCAGCTCCAGCGCATCCAGGTCCACGGATCGGCCGTCGACGCGGGGCGGCGTGCCCGTCTTGAAGCGCGCCACCTCCATCCCCAGCGCCTCCATCTGCTCGGCCAAGGAGACGGAAGGCGGATCACCGGCGCGCCCCGCAGGCACCGAGGGCGACTTGCCAACGTGGATACGGCCGCGCAGAAAGGTGCCCGCGGTCAGGACGACCGAGGGTGCGCGGAACTCGTAACCCGCCTCGGTGCGGACTCCAGCGACGCGCTGCCCATCCATCAGCAACGACCCGACCATCCCCTGGAAGAAGTGCAGGCCGGGGCTCCGCTCCAGCAGTGCACGCGCGGCGCGGGGGTACAAACCGCGATCGCACTGCGCACGGGGCGCCCACACGGCGGGGCCCTTGGAACGGTTGAGCATGCGGAACTGGATGCGCGAGCGGTCGGTCGCCATCCCCATGATGCCCCCCAGCGCATCTACCTCGCGCACGACGGTGCCCTTGGCCACACCCCCGATGGCGGGGTTGCAGCTCATCTGGCCGATACCTTCCAGGTTGGGCGTGACCAGCAGCGTGCGCGCGCCGACGCGGGCGGCCGCTCCCGCGGCCTCCACTCCGGCGTGCCCCCCGCCGATGACGATCACGTCGTAGCGCGTTTCCATTCTCTACCCGTGCGTGTGATGATGCGGCGCTGTCCTGTACATCGTGAGCAGGGCTGTGTTCCACGTGGAACATTGCTGCGGACCAACCCTTGGCATACGTGTTGCACCCCGAGGCGACCCCAACACGGGAACCAGCAACGGGGAGGATGAGGATGCAAGACGAACGGAATACCGGGACGGGGGGCAGTGGCTCCGGCCTCGGTTCGACGGGCGGAAGCACGGGTGGGCTGGGCGCGACGGGCAGCACCTCCAGCGGTGGCTCGACCGGCGGTGGCTCGACCAGCGGTGGATCGACGAGCGGCGGATCGACCGGCGGTGCCGGCAGCAGCGGTGGCTCCTCGACTGGGGCGAGCAGCAGCGGCGGAAGCACCGGTGGCGGCGCGAGCAGCGGCGGCGGATCGTCCACTGGCTCTGCGAGCAGCAGCGGCGGATCGGGCCTGGGCGGCGGCGCCGCGACCCTGAGTGGATCGGCCGGCTCCAGCGGAACCGGTGGATCGACGGGCGGCACCAACCGCGTGAGCGGCGTGGAGCAGCTGCAGGAGCGCGCCGACCAGATGCTGGAGCAGGCGGCCGAGCAGCTGGAGAACGTGGCCGAGAAGCTCGACAGCGTCGCCGGGCTGATCCCCAAGAAGGGCGTGGGCGAGCGTGCCAACCAGTACGGCCACACCGCGGCCGACACGCTGGAAAGCATCGCGCGCTACCTGCGGGACAACGACACCACCTCGCTGCAACGCGAGCTGGGCGGCATCGTCGCCACCCGCCCCCTGAGCACGCTGCTGCTGGCGGTTGGCGCCGGCTTCGTGGCTGGCAAGGTCCTGCGCTAACCGGAGGGGAACAATGGCGGACCTTCACACCACACCCACCGGCCGGTCTGACGGCATGGGCACGGGATCGGGAGATGCCCCGCTCGGCGACCTGATCAAGCAGCTGGCGCAGGACAGCGCCATGCTGGTCC